>JBJEGL010000280.1:0-1537 GCA_051875035.1 Candidatus Gastranaerophilaceae bacterium
TTTAAATCCTTTTGATGAAATTTCATTGAATAGGATTTTACTCCTGCAAAAAGGTATCGGAACATCAACAATCAACAAACTTTTACCAATTTTAACAACAACAACTCATATTCAAAGCGAAAACCTTCCGATAAAACCGATTCAACAAAAAGAAACAGCATCATTATTTGAAACAATTGAATCAGCCCGTAAATTTGCAAATAATCCGAAAGAAGCTGCAGAAAAAATTATTGAATATTACGAACCTATTTTAGAAGAACATTACGACGATTTTGCCAAAAGGCAAAAAGATTTAGACCACGTAATTTATCTTGCTTCAAAATATTCAAACCTTGAAAATTTTCTCTCAGATTTGGCTCTTGAACCGCCCGAATTATCCGTTACCGATGCAGAAGGCTACGTCAAAGATGAATGTTTAACTTTATCCACCATTCACGGTGCAAAAGGAACGGAGTATACCGCTGTATTCATTATAGGTGCTGTCGACGGGCGATTCCCTTCACTATATTCTTTTAACTCAGAAGAAGAATTAGATGAAGAATTAAGACTATTCTACGTAGCTTCTACAAGAGCTAAAAGACATTTATTTATAAGTTATCCGACTGATATGTTTGACAGAGCAACAGGCATGGTTCTTTCAAAACCCTCAAGATTTACGGACGGCATATCGCCTGATATATTAGAGCGATGGGAATTAACCGATGATTAATATGCCCCGTATATTTGTGCATAATTATATCTACTTCTGAAAACTTTTTTTATGTAATATTTTGATTCGGGATAAGGAATTTTTTCAACAAATTCATCCGTATCTTCAATTTTAAACTTTTCTACCCATTTGTTCATTGCATTAGGACCGCCATTATAACCACCTATTGCATACATTGTATTATTTGATGTTGCATCTAAAACATACGAAAAATATGCTGTTCCGAGTTCAATATTATATTTAGGGTCATTTAATTTTATACCGTCAGGAGCTTGTATTCCTTTTAATTCAGCAATATACGTTGCCGTCGGCATCATTAATTGCATAAGTCCCATTGCATTAGATGAACTCCTTGCATCTTCAATAAAATGACTTTCTTCTCTTATTAGAGATAAAATCAAAAACGGATCTATATTCCTTTTTAAGGAATTTTCGTTAATATATTCAGAATAATAAATAGGAAATGCAAGTTTCCACACAGAATTTGAATACGGAATATTCTTATTGCTGTCAGTAATGTACTTATTTGCATAATATACGGATTTTGCCGCATTGCCTTTTTTATATTCACACCAGGATTTTACTGCCAAATTATCTAAGGGAATTTCTTCCAATATTTTTGTATCACCCAACTCAAAAAATAATTTTATAAAAGCAACATCATTTATATTGACCTCTTCAAAAGGAAAATCAACCGAAAAATCTTTTGCATCAGGTAATTGCACACGAGAAAAAGACCAGGAAGCAATTGACGACATACCCGCCTTTGATGCCCTGTATGAGTAATAAGAATCAGGATATTTTTCCATTAGTCGTTTGAAATACCCT
>JBJEGL010000281.1:0-5764 GCA_051875035.1 Candidatus Gastranaerophilaceae bacterium
TCTTGCAGGGTCATGCTTATGTAAAAAAACAAAATTCTACCGTTAAAGCTGATAAATTTGTTCATCTTGCAGATAAAAAAATTACGACTGCCTCCGGTAATGTATTCTCCGATATAGATGATAACGGTACTCAAATTAAGGTATGGTCTGATTTTCAGCAAGTTGACCAAAAAACTAACGTTATAACAGCAAGCGGACACGCAAAAATTCATTATAAAGATTTTGTTGCAAATGGTCCTAAAGCCTCGGTTTATCCGGATAGTAATAAAAAATTAAATAAAGTTGTTTTCATCGGACGTTCAAAAATTACTCAAGAAGGACGTTCTATTGAAGCGGACAGAATTAACATGACATTAAATCCGAAAGATTTTCAGGCGGAAGGTAATGTAAAAACCTTTATACCTAATGTTGGTTCAACTCAAGAAGCGTTGTAATTATATTAATTATTCCGTCCGTGATTGAAATTCATTTGTAAAATATTTTTTACTATGGGAAGCGATAAAGAGCTTCTCATAGATTTGTATAAGAAATTCGACACAATAATCATTAAGGGAGAAAAATATTTATGCTGAACTTCTTTTCTTTCTTTTTTATGAAATTCTTGATTTTTAGGGTTACTTGAAGCTCCTTCACCTTCTGCAAATATGGTAATTGGCATGTCTAAATATTTACAAGAAGCTTTATTCTTTACTAAAGCTCTTATTATCCAATCATAATCCGCAACTATTCTGTATTGTGTATCAAAATTTCCAACTTTTTCAAACAAAGTTTTTGCCGCAAAAATTGTCGGATGAAACAGCATTCCTCCGCAAAGATAAACATAATTGACATTATTTTGTCTACGATTATTGATTTTTCCAGTAGATTTTTCAAGAAAAACTAAATCTCCAAAGTACAAATCCTTATTGTCTATCATTTTTTCAGCAGCAAGTTTTAAAACATTTTCGTGCAAAAAAACATCATCCGCATTTAAAAATACGATATATTCTCCGGAAGCTTTTGCAATGCCTTTATTCATTGCATCATATATTCCTTTATCTTTTTCGGAAACTACTTTTGTGATTTTATTCTTGTATTTTTTAATAATTTTTAGGGTTTCATCCGTTGAGGCACCGTCAATTATAATATATTCAAAGTCATCAAAGCTTTGATTTATAACACTTTGAATGGTTTTTTCAATAACGGCTTCCGAATTATAACATACTGTCACGACTGAAATTTTCATAAAAATAACCCTTTTGTGAAAATTTTACCATATCAATGCAAAACAAGTGTATAAAAATCTTTTTTTAAGAAAAATAACGGATACTTTTTGATAAAGTCATAAACCCTGAACAAATAAAATCCAAATCCCCAATTTTTTAATGCAAATTTATACTCTGAAATATCTTCATTTGTTTTGTATTTGATTATACTTTTTAATTTTTCCATTTTTGACTCTAAAATTTTTCTTAAAACTCGTTTATTTATCGGAACACCATGAACATCTGATTTTATTGGCAAGAAGTATACATTTTGAAAATCTGATACTAAAGAACTGTTATAAATGTCCCATTCACTGCCGTTTGGATAAATATAAAATATCGGGATATCTGAATTTGCATATTCTACTGCATCAAAATATTCTTTCGTTGCAATTTTTTGTTCGACAATTTTTTTTGCCTCATCTGGCTTATATGGTCTTAAAAGTGGAGAAAATGCAATTGTAAATTCCGCTTTCAGTATTTTTCCAAGAACAATTGCCGCCATACCTCCTGAAGAAGAACCTATTGTTATTATTTTATATCCTTCTGTTTCTTGCTGCAATTTTTCAGCAACTTTCTCTATGCTATCAAGACCGTTATCATTTATTCCGAATTGGTAAAATCTCTTTGATACATCCCTTATAAAAATATGTTTCTCAGCATAAGGAATACGATTCATATACCACTCATAGTTGTCATTTTCTAAAATAGTCTTTTTAAAACAATCAACGGTATCTTCTCTATAAACACCATTGCTTGAACAATAAATTACAGCCCATTTTTCATCTTTAACATCATTAGTATTGTTTTCGTTTTTTTGTGACAAAACACTATTTGTGCGAATAATAAAATTGTCTTTATGAAATTGTTCTTGTATAAGTTCTTTGATATTTTTTTCAGTCATTTTCTGCCTCAAGGTTTATAAATTGCTGCCAAAAATCAAAATCATATTTTTTAAATGCATGTGATAAAAATGGAAGTTGTCTATTGTTCATTTCGTACAGTCTTTTGGGTTGGTTTTCAAACGCAAATTTTAAAGCTGTGTCAGGTGTTGGAAATTTAAAATCCGGAACTATTTTTGATGCATATTTTGCTATATAAAAATCTTCATTTAACTTTGTAAGATTTTTTGTCGGGATAATAAATTGTATAAAATAGCGAAAAACGTTAATTGGAATATTCAAAACATTTGAAATAAATTTTTTCTTTTTATTTTCAACTGCAATATCTTTATAAGAATGTATATGGTGCACATTATTAAACAATTTAATATGTTTTTTCACATTTCTCAAAGACATTCCGCCGTTTCCGACTTCTTTTAACATTTTTGAATTCTCATCCGCCTTTTCAAATCCTTCAAACCAGGGTGCTCCAATATAGTCAAAGTCTTTATTACACCAATATTCAAGCTCATCTTTAAAAACCCATCCGTCAGGTTGATAAATTAAAATATAATCAAAACTCTCAAAACGTTTATAAAAATTGACATCTAAACATAAACTACTATATGATTTTACACTTTTAAAATTTTTATCTTCAAAACGTTCAAACTTATCTGTTAAAAATTTGTATTCCGTTGTATCAAAAGTTTGCGGACAAATTACAATAATAGGATATTTACCGAGAATTTTTTTGCATTGCAGCAAAGACGCTTTTTCGTCTTTTGTCGGTTTGTTTGCATATAGCGGTACTACTATTGCAACAGATATCATAGCGAACAATACCAGCGATATGTATCGGCTATACCCTGTTTTAAATCTATTTTCGGACTCCAGCCGAGAGATTTAATTTTTGCAGCATCCATAAGTTTTCTCGGTGTTCCGTTAGGTTTTGTTTTGTCATAAGTAATTTCACCTTTAAACCCGATTATTTCCTTAACAATATCAAACAATTCTTTCAATTGAATGTCTGTTCCATCTGTAACATTGACAAGTTCGCCAATTTCATCAGCATCTTTATTTTCCATAAGGTAGAAAGACGCATCAGCAAGGTCATCCGAGGACATCATTTCTCTAAAGACCGAACCGTCACCCCAGAGGACGACATGGTCTTTATAAGCTCCGAGTTTATTTAGGATTTTTTCAACTTCTTGATTATTTTCATAGTCAAAACTGTCATCAAGTCCGTTGCCGAGTTTATAGCGTTTTAAATCTTTTTTTATCGCTTCAAAATTACCCTCAGCAAGCAATTTGGCAAGATGAAATCTCCTCATAATCATCGGAAGAAGATGAGCCGTTTCCATATTGAAATTATCACCTATTCCGTACTGATTTGTCGGCATTAATGAAATAAAATTAGTTCCGTATTGTTTATTATAGTAATGACAAAGTTTTATTGCAGCAATTTTAGCAAGAGCATAGGCTTCGTTTGTTTTTTCAAGAGGTGCCGAAAGCAGACAATCTTCCGCCATTTTATCGGGAACAATTCTCGGATAAATACAGCTTGAACCTAAATTTAAAAGCTTTTTAGCTCCGTATTTATAAGCAGCATGGATAACATTTGTTGAAATCATTATATTTTGATAAATGAAATCCGCAGGATATGTTGAATTTGCAAGAATCCCTCCGACTTTTGCCGCCGCAAGCAGCACATAATCAGGCTTTTCTGCTTCAAAAAACTTTTCGACTTCTGCTTGATTAATTAAATTAAGCTCACTTGATGTTCTGGTAATAATATTCGTAAACCCTTCTTTTTCAAATCTTCTTAATAAAGCCGAGCCGACAAGACCTTTATGTCCTGCAATGTATACTTTTGCGTTTCTGTCTAACATATTATGCCTCTTGAGATTCTGCTATTTCATAACCTTCTGATAAAAGAAGTTTCGCTTTTTGTGCTTCCTTCATATCTTCTTCAATCATTTCTTTTACAAGCATTTGTAAATCGTACTTTGGTTCCCAGCCGAGTTCTTTTCTTGCTTTTGAAGAATCTCCAAGCAAAAAATCAACTTCTGTCGGGCGGAAATATCTTGAATCAACTTCAATTATAACCTTTCCTGTTTCTTTATTTATACCTTTTTCGTCAATACCTTCGCCTGTAAATTCAATATCAATACCGGCTTCTTTAAATGCCATTTTACAAAAATCACGTATTGTTGTTGTAACACCCGTTGCAAGTACATAATCTTGAGGCTTATCCTGCTGCAAAATTCGCCACATACCTTCAACGTAATCTTTTGCATGTCCCCAGTCACGCTGAGAACTTAAATTTCCAAGATAAAGTTTATCTTCAAGACCTAATTTTATTCTGCAAGCAGCTCTTGTAATTTTTCTTGTAACAAAGGTCTCGCCTCTTCTCGGGCTTTCGTGATTGAATAAAATTCCATTGCTCGCAAAAATATTGTAACCTTCTCTATAATTTACGCAAATCCAATATGCGTACAGCTTGGCACAAGCATAAGGTGAACGGGGATAAAACGGTGTCGTCTCTTTTTGAGGAGTTTCCTGAACAAGTCCGAAAAGTTCACTTGTAGATGCTTGATAAAATTTTGTTTTCTTTTCAAGTCCAAGTATCCTTATTGCATCCAATAATCTTAAAGTCCCGATACCGTCAGCATTTGCAGTATACTCGGGGCTATCAAAAGATACTTTTACATGCGATTGTGCCGCAAGATTGTATATTTCATCCGGCTGTATTTCTTGAATTAATCTGATTAAATTTGAACTGTCTGTTAAATCTCCATAATGGAGCTTGAATTTTGCACTCGCATTATGTATATCTTGATATATATGGTCAATTCTTTGTGTATTAAAAGAAGATGCACGACGCTTCATTCCGTGAACTTCATATCCTTTTTCCAATAACAATTCAGCAAGGTATGAACCGTCTTGTCCTGTTATGCCTGTTATTAATGCAACTTTTCCCATTTATATATCATCCTCCGTTTTTCTTTATTCTACCATATTTTTGAAATCAGGTTGAAAATTTACATTATGTCATTACAAGTAATTTGCAAGCACCAATAACACAATAAAACATCTACGATAATGCTTTAATCATAGGTTGTAAAAATTCTTCTATTTGTGAATTTATATATTCTATAAATTCTGTCATATTATTTAGTATCTCTTTATCTTCCTTTTTTAATGTTTCAAAAAAATCTTTTTCTTTTTTTAAAGCATTAAGACTGTCTTTCAAAAATATAAATGATATTTGTGCTTGTAAAAGCATTATAATAGCTTTTCTTGAACTATTATATATTGCTTCATGAAAAGGTTTTTCAGAAAAGTTTTTTTCAAAATATTCTTTTTCATTTTTATAAATTCTTTTTTAAATTCTTATTCTTTCATAATTAGTTTCCTTATCTATTCTTCGTTCGTTATATATTAATAATGATTGTTTCATAAGGCTAAAAATAAGTCATTGACCTATTTGTCCGAATAAAAGAATATACAAAAATTAACAAAACAAATATATTGTAGGGCAGATATTGTCTGTATTTAATTAATATTAGGAAGCGTCATTCTGAGGCTTCAGCCGAAGAATCTGTTAAATTTTTAAGTTCATTCAAAAAGATTCTTCAC
>JBJEGL010000282.1:0-5756 GCA_051875035.1 Candidatus Gastranaerophilaceae bacterium
TTATCCAAACGGGAATTCATTAATAACATTTTGAAAATTTCGATATTAACTTTTTGGGCAAAATTTAATTCAAAATGCGAATCGCTTTTTTGTGCTTCAATTACCTTTTTTAAAATACCTTCCAAATCTCTTATAACTTTACCTGTATTTCTATCCATTACAAGAATTGAGAAGAAATTTTGTCTCCTTTTCGGATTAAAATGAAAAATAAATGATCCTTGCGGATTTTCACAAGGTTCTGCAATTTCATCAGAATTGTCTATAGAAATTTTGTATCTCTTTGCTGCATATTCATCATAAATATGTTTGTCAATAGCTGTTAGTCCTAATGCTACTACGTGTTTACACCATTTTTCTTCAAGCGGGCATGAACAATGCGGAATAATTTCTCCCTTTTTAAAAGTTAATGATACATCATAATGGTCTTTAAAATTACCCTTTACTTGTGCTTTCAGCACATTACGACTCATCGTTACATTTTCGACAAGCTTTTTTTGGTAAACTTCATAACCCCGTCGCCAACTACCGGGCTTTGCATTCTCCTTGAGATATTTATGATTAAGATAACAAACACTCATTCAGTTTTTAATATTCCTATCCAAACCCGACAAACTGATTTTACAGTTGCGGATAGGTTACCCCTATGTTTTGATTATACACGCTGAATTTTAAAATCAACCGTCTTAATAAGTTTTGTAACTGCAATGATTATTTTCTACATTTTTTCAAAGTTATTACAAAATAATAATTATATTTAAAAATTGTACCGGTATTTTTGATTTAAAATACTTCCAAAAATAAAACTACTTTTGGATATTTTCAGGTTCAATACCTAATTCTTTTAATGTTTTTAGAAAATGTTCCGCTGCAGCTTTTTGAACTTCCGGAGGAACAACTCTTAATAGCTCAACTGTTTTTGAAATAACCGGATCTTTGTCATACCAGCGGTTTCCTGCTGCGGGTCTGACCATTTCATAAAACTTATCTATACTTTCTTTAGAAACTTTTTCTTCAATTTTTAAAAGAAAAACTTCTGCTTGGTTTCTTAACTCTGTTTGATAATCACGTAAAAGATTTATTACTTGCAGTAATGTAGGGTCGTGATCATACCATCTTTTATATTTTGGTTGTTCCATTAAGATTTCCTCTAAGTTTGTCAGCAACGATGTCTTTTTCGTCACTGTTTATTCTTTCAATATTTGCACCGATAGCTTTGAGTTTCGGTACTAAAAGTTCATAACCTCTGTCTATGTGATGTAATTGGTCAATTGTGCTGTAACCTTTTGCCATTAGTGCCGCAAGGACTAATGCCGCACCCGCTCTTAAGTCGCTTGCCCTGAGATTTGCTCCCGAAAGATATTCAACCCCTTTGATTAAGGCGTGATTTCTTTCTTGATGAATGTCCGCACCCATTTTACGAAGTTCAGGAACTTGCATAAATCTGTTCTCATACAGACTTTCCGTTATTATACTAACACCGTCTGCAACACTTAGCAATGCCATACCGAGCGATTGTAAATCGGTAGGAAATCCCGGATAAGGCTGCGTAACTATATTTAATGCTTTTAAACGTTGATTACAGCTTACTTCAAATGCGTTCGGTTCAATTAATTTTATAGTTGCACCCATTTGGGTAAGTTTTGATGTATAAAATGTTAAATGTGACGGATTAACATTTCTTACAATACCTTTGCCATGAGTAGCGATGAAAGCTGCCATATATGTGCCTGCTTCAATTCTGTCGGGAATTGTCGTGTATTCAATACCGTGAAGATTTTCCGGTTTAACTCCGTTAATTACAACTTCCGATGTTCCTGCTCCGGAAATATCTGCTCCCATTACATTTAAGAAATTTGCCAAATCAACAATCTCAGGTTCTTGTGCGGCATTTTGAATTCTTGTTGAACCTTCTGCAAGAACTGCTGCAAGCATAAGATTTTCTGTCGCTCCGACAGACGGTATATCTAAATATATGTCCGTTCCTTGAAGTTTCTCTGCGTGTGCGTGAACATATCCGTTTTCAATTTTTATTTTTGCCCCGAGACTTTCAAGACCTCTGATATGAAAATCAACTCGTCTTTCGCCTATTGCACATCCTCCGGGCAGTGCAACTATTGCTTCTTTACATCTTCCGACCAAAGCACCCAAAACAATAAATGATGCTCTCATTCTGCTTACAAATTCATAACTTGCAACAATACTCGTTAAATCTCTTGTATCAATAGTGACACTTTTTTCAACTTTATCATAAGATGTTTTTGCTCCGAGTTCTCCTAAAACACTCAGCATTATTGTAACATCAGTAAGTTCGGGAACATTATAAATTTTCGTGACGTCTTTTACCAATAATGTAGCTGCCATAAGTTTCAATACAGCATTTTTTGCTCCGCTGATTGATACTTCTCCGAATAATTGATTTCCCCCTGATATAATAAGTTGTTCCGTCACTTTTTGCCTCAAAATTCATTTTTGTTACTAATAATATACTATATTACAGTGTTTTAAGTCATAAATATTAATAAATGTATACTTAAATATTTACTGCGGTATTTTTTTCGGGCATGCCCGTTTACATAACTATCATACAATAATTATGCAGATTTGTATTAATGTTTATATCCTATGTATAAATGATTTTTGAAAAATATGTTATAATAAATATCCGCAGATGATTTGTGTAAAATGTTTAATAGCAAAGGGGGTAAATTGTGGATAAAGAAGTGTTGTTAGAAATGGCAAAAGAGGCATCAAAAAACGCTTATGCAAAGTATTCAAATTTTCAGGTAGGAGCTTGTGCCGTTTATGAAAGCGGAAATACATACAAAGGTTGTAATGTAGAAAATGCAAGTTACGGATTGTGCCTTTGTGCTGAAAGAAATGCTATGTCAACAGCAATAGCTCAGGGAGAAAAAAGCAGACTTCTTGCTGTTGCTATTTATTCTCCGAAAACAAAATTATGCTGGCCGTGCGGTGCTTGCCGTCAATGGTTTAGTGAATTTGAATCGGGGCAAAATATAAAAATTATTCTGGAAGGTAAGGACGGTAAAGCTGTTGAATTTTCAATCGATGATGTTATTCCGAACAGATTTGAACTTGTTCAATAAGAAAAGACAAAATCTAATCGTTATGCTATAATTATCGTGCAATTTCGGAGATAACGTGCAGGATTTTGAAATTAATTTTGAACAAATAAATATTTGGCTGGCAGAATATTGTCAGACACAAGATTCTGTGCGAAAAAACGAACTTGAAAATGAGATTATAACAGAGGCAATTCCTCTCGTAAAAAAAATATCTTCTCATCTTGCAAGAAGAAGCACTGACCCGACGGAAGATATTTTGCAAGTCGGTATTTTGGGCTTAATTAAAGCCGTTAAGTTGTTTGATTCAAAAGTAAGTAACAATTTTAAAACTTATGCTACGTATTTTATTACAGGCGAAATTAGACATTATTTGCGGGATAAAGCATCTATAATTAAGGCTCCGAGAGAAATATACGAACTCGCTTATCGTGTCAATAAACTGATAGCGGATTTAAAAGATGAAGAAGGTAATCTTCCTTCCGAATCCGAAATTGCGAATGTATTGAATGCTCCTGTCGGTAAAATTCGGGAAGTTATGGATGTCGAAAGAAGAAGACACGTTATGTCTTTGGATCAAATATTGTCTTATACCGATGCTGACGGACAAACTTTGTCTGAAAAAATTCCTAATAATAATTATAGTTCTTTAACCGAATATCAAGAAAATAAAATTATGATAACAGAAGCTCTTGAAAAATTGGATGAAGATTTACGAGATGTTATTAAACTTAATTTCTTTCAAGATATAAGTCAGACTAAAATAGCTGAAAAACTTGGTATTTCTCAAATGCAGGTTTCAAGAAAAATAAAAAAAGCATTGAAAAAACTATTTTTAATAATTAATGAAGAACAGGAAGCGAAAAAATGACGGCAGAATTATTCAACATATACGGTGTCTTCGTATTTATAATAGGATTATGTATAGGAAGCTTTTTGAATGTTGTTGCTTTAAGAGCATTTACGGGTGAATCTATTGTTTTGCCACCATCCAAATGCCCTAAATGCGGTGAAAAAATAAAACCTTATGATAATATTCCCGTTTTATCTTTTTTGCTTTTGGGAGGAAAATGCAGGTACTGCAAAAATTCTATAAGTATACAGTATCCGATTGTGGAATTAGTGACAGGACTTGGTTTTGTCGGATTTTTTTATCATTACAAATCATTATTTGTAAATACCGATATTGTTTGGCAAAAGGCAATATTATTACCGTTTTTCATTGTTCTATTTTGTCTTGCTGTAGTAATCTCAATAACGGACATAAAAGAAAAAGTTGTTTTTGATGTTCATACAATTACTTTTGCGGTTATTGTTATTCTGTTCCAATTTATGGCAGGTAATTTTTCCGCAGCAATAAAAGGTCTTATTGTCGGAGCTTTAACTATGGAATTATTATCCGGTGCGGGTTGGCTTCTTGTCAAAAAAAGAGCGTTCGGTACGGGTGACAGCTATATCGCAGCAGCTATGGGGGCTTTACTCGGTGTAAAAATGTTCTTTGTCGCATTAATTGTTGCGGTTATATTGCAGGTAATCTGTGTGATTCCTTCTTTTATAAGAAAATTATATAAAGAAAAAGAGTATAGGGTTTTAATTACTGCTGCTATTTTTGTAGTCCTCTTTATATTTTATAATTTACCTCTTTTGAATACCTTTGGAGATGTTTTCAGATATATTTTCGTCATTTTGCTTACGTTGACAGGATTATATTTGTGTAAGTTAATACTTTCCATAAAAACATTAAAAGAAAATCCGACATATTGGCCGTTCGGTCCGAGTTTATTAATATCAATGTTTTTAACGGCTTTTTATGGCGGTATAATTGCTCACTTTTTAAAAACATTAATGTAATGGAGTTATATATAACTTTACGAAAAACGGTTAAATTGCTGTCATACTAAACGGAGTGAAGTATCTTTGTTTTAAGATTTTCACCTTGATTACCTGCCGAAAAGCAATTCACCGGATTGTTTTCTTGGCAGAGTACACTCACTTGCTAAAAATAACTTGATAAAATACCAAAATTTAAAATATAAAAAGACAAATCAAGTTTGATTTGTCTTTTAGTTTTATTTTAGAAAACCGGTTATCTTATTATATTTGCAAGACGTTTAAATTCATCAGGACGCTGCGATTTTGACAGAGCATCTTCCATTGTGACTTTACCTGCTTTATACAAATCTTTAAGTGCAATTTCAAGTGTTTGCATTCCGTATTGTCCGCCTGTTTGAATTGCAGAATATATTTGTGCGGTTTTACCTTCTCTGATAAGGTTGGATATAGCAGAGTTAACAATCATGATTTCCTGTGCCATAACACGACCGCTCTTTGTTCCGTCTTCATTAAGTCTTTGTAATAGTGTTTGTGAAAATACAGCGACAAGGGAATTGGATAACTGTATTTTTACTTGTTGTTGCTGAGCTTCCGGAAATACATCTATGATACGGTCAACTGTTTGTGATGCTGATGAAGTGTGTAATGTTCCCATAACCAAGTGACCTGTTTCTGCTGCCGTCATTGCAAGCTGAATAGTTTCAAGGTCACGCATTTCACCGACGAGTATAATATCAGGGTCTTCACGTAATGCGTATTTCTTTCACACCATTGCATGATTTCTTCCCCTTGTTCATTATATTTTCCCTCCTTTACTTCATTTTTATCAGGATGAAGACATAT
>JBJEGL010000283.1:0-1529 GCA_051875035.1 Candidatus Gastranaerophilaceae bacterium
CGATGAATGATGTTCCTTGCTGCTGCTGTGGCGGAAAAATGATTCTTAACAGAAATATGACTGATAAAGCTAAAGAATTTGGTGCTTTAAAAGGACAGAAACTTGCAGATAAAATTAGGAATAATCAAGACTATTTCAGAACCACACGCAGGCTTATTGCCAATTTAATTGCGGATGAAGCGGAACAACATCCGGAATATGATATGGGTAAGGCTATTCAAAGTTTTACTCCGCAAACTCTTAAAGAAAAATCAATTGATTATTGTGTAAAACATCTTAATGCTGCAAACGAAGTTGCAAAAAATGCAACCGGAAATGAAAAAAATCCTATTTCTGCACTTATAAATTCTGAAATTGAAAAAGTTAAAAGCGGAAAAATGGAAAGAGTAGAGTTTACCGAAAAACTTATAATGTATAAAAACATCGTAAATGATGAAGATTATGATAAAATTCAAGATTCAGTTATGAATATTCCTGAAAATTACAAAGATGTTAAGCAGGTATTTGACTATGCTTATGGTAAATCTCTAAAAGTTGCAAAGGAACTTTTGAGACCTTCTATGCAAACAATTGAACATATTCACCCGAAATCACAAGGCGGTCCTAATGCAACACAGAATTATATAGCTGAGTGCTATGACTGTAACAATCCGAGAGGACACATGTCTTACGCTGAATGGTTAAAAGTTCATCCAGAATACCCAAAAAATGCACAAAAACATATAGAATTTTTTCAACAGAAAATGATTGACGGTGAAATCGACAGCAGCTATGATTCTTATCCTGTGGAAGTAAGAGAGACTCTTTCTAAAGAATCAAACGGAAGAATGGTTTTGAAAGTCTTAAATCCCGAAAAAATAAAAGAATTAAGAGAAGCAAAACAAGCAGGTAAAAATATAGATATAAAAGAAGAACTTGCTAAAGAATATAAAGAACAAGATAAAAAAGAACAAACAGAAAAAACAGAATAAAAAAGGGAAAACCACCCTTTTTATATTTGAAAATATTTATTTTTTTCATATAATCCTATTGAATATGAAAGGAATATTATATGTCCGCAAAAAATAATAAAATTATACTTCTAAGTTCTTTTTTTGTAACAGCTGTACTTGTTGCAGGGGTTATTTTCGGTGCAAAATTATTTAATCATTCGGATAAGCCCTCTTTTAATCTGAATTTGACAACGGAAGAACTTGAAAAACGTACTAATCCGGATTACTTGATTAATATAAATTTACTTGGTGAAAATTCGCCTGAGTATAAAAATTTAAAACAAGGAGATAAAGAAGCTCTTAAACACCTTGTAAAAGCTGCTGAAATACTTCAAAATATACAGTTACAACTTGATAACCGTAGTAATTTGGCATTTAGAGATTTTTTGGTTGAACAAGCTAAAAGTGGCAACAAGGATGCTCTTATGACTCTTACTTTGTTTAATGCACAAAGAGGTATGAATGCTATTGACAGAGAAGCAAATCATATTGAACTTGCTAAAAATCATTCCGAATTACTCGGAAAAGGTTTCTATC
>JBJEGL010000284.1:0-1529 GCA_051875035.1 Candidatus Gastranaerophilaceae bacterium
CTGAATAAATATCAGTATTATATTCTTTTAATTTTTGTGATATGCCGGTTAGCGTTCCTCCGGAACCTATACAGGCAACAAAGACATCAACATTTCCTTCCGTATCGTTCCATATCTCATCTGCAGTAGTCAAATAATGTGCTTTTGCATTATTTTTGTTTGTAAATTGTGATGGCATAAAGGAATTTTCATTTTCCTTCAGCAGCTCCAATGCCTTATTAACAGCACCTTGCATTCCATCTTTTGCCGGAGTCAAAACGAGCTTTGCACCAAAACCTTTTAGAATTTTTTTTCTTTCTTCGCTCATAGATTCGGGCATTGTTAATATAATTTTCATTCCTGCTTCTGCACAGCACATTGCAAGACCGATACCGGTATTTCCGCTTGTAGGTTCAATAATTAATGTATCTTTATTAACCTTACCTTCATCTATTGCACACTTTAGCATGTAATATGCCGCTCTGTCTTTTACCGAGCCTGAAGGATTAAAATATTCTAATTTCGCATAAATTTCCGCTTTTCCGCTGTTTATTTGATTAATTTTTACAAGCGGAGTTCTGCCAATTAATTCGGTTATATTATCATAAATTTTCATTTTATTCCTTTCTGCACTTTTGCAGTAAAAACTATTTTATTAATTTTAGAAATTTACGCTTACCGACCTTTAGTACTTTTGGCAAGTTTGAAACCTCAATTATTGCATTTATATCAGAACATTTTTCATCATCTATTTTAACTCCACCCTGAGCAATTAAGCGTTTTAATTCACCTTTACTTTCAACAAGTTTATTGTTTAAAACAATCTCAACAACAGTTGTATCAGAAGATATTTTAATTGACGGAATATCTGACGGAACGCCTTTGTTTTGCACAACATTAACAAATTCGTTTTGAGCAGCATCAGCTTGTTCTTTTCCGCAGTACATTTCAGTTATTAAATGTCCAAGTTTCATTTTTAAATCACGTGGATTTGCTGTCTTTAATGAATTTTTAATTTCATTTATTTCTTCATTTGACAAATCAGTTAAAAGAGAATAGTAACGAACAATCAATTCATCAGGAATTGACATAATTTTTCCATACATATCAGACGGTTTCTCACAAATACCAATACAATGCTCAGGATATGATTTTGACATTTTTTTAATGCCGTCAGTACCTTCTAAAAGCGGTAAAAGCATAACAATTTGCGGTTCTTCTTTACCGTAAGCGGTTTGCATTTCTCGCCCCAATAAAGTGTTAAATCTTTGGTCCGTGCCGCCGAGTTCTATATCACAATCAAGAACAACCGAATCATAAGCTTGCATTAAAGGATAGAAAAATTCGTGAATAGAAATCGGTCTGCCTTCCGCATAGCGTTTTGCAAAATCGTCACGTGTCATCATCTGTGCGACAGTTACCTGAGCCGAAAGTTTCAGCAAATCGGTAAAGCTCATTTTATGCAGCCAATCCGCATTATTAACTACTTCTGCATCAGATACATCAAGAACTTTTGACATCTGGTCAAAGTATGATTTAGCGTTTTCCTC
>JBJEGL010000285.1:0-5717 GCA_051875035.1 Candidatus Gastranaerophilaceae bacterium
TATTGCTCTAAAACTGTTTCATTGTGTTTATCCATTATTTGTTTATTGTCTTTAGCAAAATTCAAGATTACATTTTGTAATTCTTCATCACTGAGTTTATCGTGATTAATTACTTTTAACAGTTCGGGAATTTTATATTTTAAAGCACCTGCGTTGATTTTATAGTTTTCAAGTTCTGTTATACATAAACACGCATTACTTATCAGCATTATTGCTATATCATTTAAGGATTTTTTATTTTTTGAAAATACGGTATTTTTTAAAAGAGATTGTTTTTCTCCGAAATTGACAGCCTCAATGCCTTCCTTTTTAGTTTTGAATGCAAGTTTTTCTCCTACTAAAATTTCGCATTCTTTATTTTGTTTTTTGCAAATTTCTTTATAATGTTCCTTATATTTTTCGGCTTTATCATAAATATTTTTTATAATATTTAAAAATTGTTCTTTGCGGAAATCAAGATTGACCACCGTCAATGTAATGTAATTTATAATTTCATCCGCTATTTTTTCTGTATTTTCGCCAATTTCTCGTAATTTTACCTCATAATATGACATAAGGCTTAATTCGTAAATCAAAAGTTCTTTTAACGAACTTATAGACGGGTCAAACGAAAAAACTGCAGGCGTAGCACCTTCCGTACAGACGGAATTGTCATAATTAAAAAATAATCCCATTTTTATTCCTCTTTTAATAAATTGTCTAACTCACCATTCATAACAAGTTGTTCTAAATCTGAACAACCCCCGATTCGCTTTTCGTCTATTATTATCTGAGGAAATGTTATCTCTCCGTTTATGCCTAACTTTTTTGCCACTAATGGTGTTTGAACTTCTTCATCAGCAGTTATATCTATTTCATTAAAAGAAATATTGTTTTCTCTTAAAATTTTTTTTGCCTTTTGACAAAAAGGACAGTAATTTAGCGTATAAATCGTTACTTGTTTCATTTTTACCTCACTTTTCTTTTTTATTATCAAAAGTATCAGGTTAAAATAAATCAGACAATAAGGCAGTATTACTTATTTAAATTACCTATTATTTCTTTTATGCTATCTTTTTCTTCAGGAAGTAAATCAAATTTTAAATAATCCTGCAAATATTCTTTTGCACTTTCTTTATCACCTTGTGCCAAAAACATTACAGCCGCTTTTTTATATGGCTGAGACATAAATCTGTCCGCCGCAATAGCTTTTAAGTAATTTGACAAAGCTTTATCTATATCATCGTTTGCTTCATAGGCAAGTCCAGTTCTATAAAAGAATAATGCGTTATCATCACGTTTTTCAAGAACATGTTCAAATGCCGCAGCAGCACTTGCATAATCTCCTGTTTCGTAGCATAAGTTTCCCAAATCCCAATATGCGTCTATATTCTCCGGAGAAATTTCTAAAATTCTGTTTAAAATATCAAATGCCATGTCATATCTGATATCTTCAATATATATTCTTGCAAGATAATGAAGTAAAATAATATTATCAGGAATTAATGTTGCCGCATTTTCCAAAAGACCTATTGCATCCGCTAAACGCTTGTTTCGATAGTATAAATCAGTTAAATTCAAATATGTTTCAACTGCCGTATTATCTTGCTGTAATGCTTTTTGAAAAAATTCTTCCGCTTTTTCGTCATTTGCAAGTTTTGAATAACACAAACCAATATTATTTAATATTGCATTGTCGTCGGGACTTTCCGCAAGAGCCGCATAAAATTCATTTATTGCAGCTTCATAGTTACCTTTTTTAAAAAAATCTAACGCTTTGTTTATAATATCTTTATTTTCCATAATTTTATATTACAATAAATTATGTAAATATCAAATATAAAAAATTGGAGAAATTTATGTCAGGACATTCAAAATGGGCAAATATTAAAAACAAAAAAGCAAAAGTAGATGCTGCAAGAGGAGTAACATTTCAAAAGTTTGCTCGTGAAATTATCACGGCTTCAAGACTCGGAGGTCCTGACCCTGCCGGTAATTTCAGATTAAGAACAGCTATTGACAGAGCAAAAGCAGCAGGCTTACCGAATGATAATATAAAAAGAGCAATTGAAAAAGGTTCAGGCGGAGCAGGCGGCGACAATTTTGAAGAAATTACATACGAAGGCTACGGAGCAGGCGGTGCTGCAATTTTTATTGAAGCAATGACCGATAACAGAAACAGAACCGCAGGTGATATAAGAAGTTTCTTTACAAAATTTAACGGTAATCTCGGTGAATCGGGTTGTGTCGGTTGGATGTTCAAACCTGTTGGGCTTATATCTTTTGAAAAAGATAATGTCGATTTTGAAAAATTATTTGAAGCAGCTATTGAATTTAATGCTGATGATGTTAAAGATGAAGACGATGAGTATCAAGTAATTACGACTTTTGAAAATCTTCAGGCTTGTTCGGAAGGACTTGAAAATTCAGGATTTAAACCTAAAAGTTCGGAATTTACAAGATTACCCGAAAACTCGGTGGAAATCACAGATGTGAAAATTGCAACTAATATTTTACGTTTAATGGAAAAACTTGAAGAACATGATGATGTACAAAATGTTTATTCAAACTTTGACATTAGTGATGAGATTATGGAACAGGTATCAATATAAACAAGAGTGATTTTTTCAAAAAACAATTTTTAAACGAGCGAACAAAATAACTGTTCGTTCGTTTTTTGAAATAACAACATTTATGTTATTATAAAAAATGATGAAAAAAGTAATATTTATCATAATTTTAACAATTTTAACGATAAATGCAGTGTTTTATATTATAAGTCAAAATCGTTTGAATATAAAACTTAATAAGCTGATAAAAGATGCAGATGCTGAGATTGGTATTGCTGTCATTAAAAATCATAGAGAATGGATAGCAGGAAGTAACAACTTGCTTCCCATGATGAGTATATTGAAGTATTTTATTGCTGTCAAAGTTTTGATAAATTAGAAAAAGAAAATATATCTCTAAACGAAGAGATAACCGTCAATAAAAATATGATTGAGAAAAATTTGTATAGCCCGATGTTAAAAGAGTATACAGTTTTTCCGTTTAAAATCAGCATAGCAAATCTCCTTAAATATATGATTTCAACAAGTGACAATAATGCATGTGATATTTTAATTGATTATGCAGGCAGAACATCAGAAATTCAAAAATATATTCATTCAATAGGTTTTGTTAATATTGAAATTTCAACAACAGAAATTGAGATGAACTATGACATTGAAAAACAATATTCAAATAAAGCTCGACCGATAGATGTTATAAAAGCAATGAAATTTATTAAAGATAAACACATATTGTCAAATGACTCTGAAAAATTTTTAGATGAAATAATGATAAATACATCGACAGGAGAAGATAAATTAAAAGCTTCTTTACCTGAAGATACCATTTTAGCCCATAAAACAGGTTCTTCTTCAAGAAAAGAAAATGGTATAAAAATAGCAGATAATGATGCAGGATATGTCTTGCTTCCGAATGGCGAAATATATTATATTGCGGTTATGATAAAAAATTCTAAAATGTCCGATATAGAAAATGCAAATTTAATAAGTAAAATTTCAAGGATAACATATTTAAGTTTAAGTAAATAAGTTATCTTTTTAGCTTAACCCAAAATCTATAAGATACTTCATGACGCAAGTTTTGTATAATCTACCATATAAATCCTAAATTTTAATTACATACCTGTAATTTCGCAAATATAGATAAACGAAAAAAGTATCGTTACTGAAAATAACCATGAAATTACATGAAAATACGGATTTTTAGGCTGTGCGGGAATATTTATAATTTTATTAACGGTTGATTTAATTATTTCCATTTTCATTTCCAACTACCAAATATTATATTTTTAGTTTAAAAAAAAGTTATTTTCTTTATATCATTCAAATAAAGGATTTCAAAAAGGCGGTTAGGATAACCCAACCGCCTCTTCTTTTTTAGATGAAGAATTTTATCTGTTTGTACAGCCAAAGGCAACAGTAACTTTTTCTCTCGGATTTACGGAAGAAATTTTTGCACCTTTCGGGTCAACAAGGTAAGCAATTTCATCACCTGTAGTTTGGAATAAACCGATAGTACCTGATAATGCTGTTCTTGTTGTATCAATAGGAGCTTTAATTAAGTTTTTAATTGAGTCACCATAGCTTCTGCCGGCTGCCATAAATTGACCTTGGAAGATTTCTCCGGTACCTGTACCGACACCGTTAACAACGCTTTCAGCCGCATTTCCTACATTAACTAAAGCACCGCCTACAGTTCTGCCGACTGTTCCAAGTATTGAACCTGTCCAAGTAAATGGAGCTGTTACTATTCTTGCGAATACATTAGGAGTTTTATTCTTTTCTACTTGTGCAGTTAAAACTTGCTGCGGTAAGTCTGCTTTGCAGCTTCCGTTTTGAATAGATTCAAAAGATAATTTTAAAGAACCTTCACATTTTCCTGATGGACGATTTACTTCAACAACTTTTCCTCTTACTGTGGAACCGCAGGGGAAATGTTGTCCGTCAAGAGTTATTGCTTCAGTTGTTTTTGCGGCAAATCTGTCGCCGATATTTGCGGATTTTGCATTTATTTCATCGTTAAAGTTAAGTGCCAATGTCGGAAGTTGAACAGTTTCTTCGTGTTCAATAAATGCTGCAGCACCTGTGCAACCGCAATCATCACTTGTTACTTTATCAACATTTGAATATCCGAGTGATACTCTTATATTTTCTAACATTGATGCTATTTCCGCACGGCTTGCATCTTTATTCGGATTAATCATATCCGGTTTTGGCGAATCATTTAAAGCACCTGCTTCAATTGCTTTTGCAACAGAAATTCTTGCCCAGCTCGGAATTTCATCTGCATCACAATATTTGCTTAAAATTTCGTTTGCCTGACATTCCGTCATACCGCAATTGATACCTTTTGATAATATAGTAAATGCTTCTGCTCTTGATACAGGTTTATTAGGCTTAAACAATGTGTCATTATAGCCATCCATTAAACCGTTAGCAACTGCTTTATCTATCATTTTTTTGGCCCAAAAATGATTTGGAACATCACGGAATGATTTGTTGCAAGGTGAAACTTCCGAATTTAAAAGATTAAATCCTTTTACTGTCAACGTTGCCATTTCTGCACGAGAAACCGGAAGATTAGGCTTAAATGTTCTATCCGGATAACCTGCAATAACATTGTTTTCTGTTAATTTATTAATATCACAGCCTGCCCAGAAGCCTGAAGGCACATCGTCAAAAGCACTTACGAGCGGTGCTGCCGCTCCTGTTGGTGTTGAAATTGTATATGGTTGAAGTGTCTTTTTTGTAGCTTCCATGCTGTCTTCTGTTGTAATTTCAATCATGTTACATGGTTCTGCTGCAGGCACAACATCAATACTTATTTCTTTTGTATAATCCTGTACACAAGGACAAGCAGCTGCTCCTGTCATTTGACATTCCCTTTCAACAGGTACGCCTCTTGCAACAGTATTATTATTTGTTTCACCAAGGCTTACGCCGGCATTCATTTCGCCAATTACCTGATTTCCACCGTAAATTGCCGCAGGATAAGCATAAGTTTGTGTCATTTGTGTTTTTTTACATTTATCAGGAATCGGGCATGCTGCTCCTGTCGGAACTTTTTCTTCACAAGGTTCATAAGCTTGCTGGCATGGTTCACAAGGATCCGGCTCAACATTGCATGTAGGAACTACCGGTTCTTCACATTTGTTGCAGTCGTTTTTC
>JBJEGL010000286.1:0-5687 GCA_051875035.1 Candidatus Gastranaerophilaceae bacterium
AATTATTATGAAGACATTGCAGGAAGAAAATAATAATGTTTGGATTAGACCCGAAACTACCGGGAAAGCTACTCAATGGGGAGATTTGGAAGAAATTGTCAAACTTTCAACAATGTTTGACAGAGTATTGCCTTGTGTTGATTTTGCACATCTTCATGCCCGTTCGGGGGGAGATTACAATACTTATGATGAATTTTGCAAAATTTTTGAATTCATAGGAAACGAACTTGGCGATATTGCTTTGAAGAATTTTCATGCACATATTGCAGGGATTGAGTATTCTAACAAGGGTGAAAAACGTCACTTGATACTTGAAGAAAGTGACATGAATTATAAAGATTTAATCAAGGCATTTAAAAAATTTGATGTTAAGGGCGTTATTGTATGCGAAAGTCCCAATATTGAAGGAGATGCAAAATTATTAAAAGATTTTTATAATTCTTTGTAAAATAAAAATTAATAATTGTAAATCGGTTATAAATCTTGCACATTTTGTGTACAATAGAAATTAAACTGTTACAAATATAAAGGGATATATTTTGAATAATAATAATGAAAAAAATTCGGCAAGTACGGAAGATTACCTTGAAATTATTTATAAGTATGCAAAAGAAGAAGATACTTTTAAATCGGTTGATATAGCTAAAGAACTTAATATATCAAGAGCTTCCGTAAGTGAAGCACTAAAAAAGTTGTCCGAACAAGGGTTTATTACTTATGAAAAATATAAGCCCATATCTCTCACTGAAAAAGGTACGAAAATTGCAAAAAAAGTATATGAAAAACATTGTACTTTATGTGAATTTTTTGAAAAATTCCTTCATCTGCCAAACGATGAATCTCAAATAAATGCCTGCCGTATTGAACATGTAATTACGGATACAGCCTTTCAAAGAATAAAAAACATTATGGATAATTTGTAAAATAATGTTAAGTATGCCTAACATTATTGTTGACAATCACTTGTTTGAGTTTTATTACTTTGTTAAGTATGCCTAACATTAATAAAATTCAAAGGAGATATAAATGAAAATTACTGTTTTGGGAAGCGGACACGGCGGTTTTGCAATGGCTTCGGATTTAAAATATTCGGGATATGATGTCGTTTTATCATCTGTTGCTCCGCATAATTCAAAGTTACTGCTTTTCAAAAATTTAGGTAAAATCAAGATTGAGGGTATGATTGACAAGTATAAAACTCCTGTCGTCATAAGCACTGATTTTATAGAAGAAAATACAATAAAAGCGATTAAACGTGCAGATATAATAATGGTAAATACACCTGCATTTGCACAGGAAGAATATATTAGAATGATAGGTGATTTCGGAAAAAACGGTCAGATTATTGTATTTCCTTGCGGAGGCTTTTCAGCAGTAAATTTTCAAAATTATTTAAAGGGTATAAAAAGGGAAAAAGATTTTACTGTTTGTGAGACAGGATCTTTTGTTTATACGACAAAATTAACAGGTATGGGAAGTATTCTGATAAAGAGTATGAAATCAAATGTAATGTTTTCGGCATATAATCCTCAAGATACAGATAGTGTTTTGGAAAAATTAAAGAAAATATATCCGCAATTTTATAAGGCAGAAAATGTATGGCAAACAAGTTTTAGCAATCCGAGTTCCGTGCTTCATACAATTACAACTCTTTGTAATATGAGCAGAATAGAACAAATGGGTGCATATAAAAACTCATTTTATGATATAACGCCCGGTGTTGCACGAATAATAGAAAAAGTTGATAAAGAGCGTTGTGAAGTTGCAAAACATTTTTATAAAAATGTTTTGAGTGTAACGGAAATTATGTGCAGTCTTTATAATCTTGAATACAGTAATATTTACGATACAATTCAGAATATTGCAGCATTTAAAATTCAACATGCACCGAATGATTTAAAACACAGGTACGTAACGGAAGATGTACCATATTCTCTTGTACCGATTTCTACAATAGGAAAAAAACTCGGCATTGAAACGCCAAATGCGGATTCTGTTATAAATATTGCTTGTATGTCAAATGATACTGATTATTGGACTTTAGGAAGAAATGCCGATAAAATAGGTTTTTCATCAAAAATAATATCTGAAATGGCTGCAGTATAATGACAATAGATAAAACATATATTCCGTTAATAATATCAACAGCCGCAGCATCATTTATGGTAAACCTCGATACATATATAATAAATGTGTCTATTCCTGCAATTGCACGAGATTTATCCGCTTCAACGGCTGATGTATCATGGGTTGTAATGTCATACAATCTTATGGTTGTATCATTGTTGTTAATTTGCGGTAAACTTGCGGATAAAATAGGTGTTAAAAAACTCTTTTTATCGGGTTTTATAGTTTTTACGTTAAGTTCTTTATTATGTGCATTGTCACAAAATTTGCCTCAATTAATTATTGCAAGAGTAATACAAGGAATCGGAGCATCTATTTTATATGCGATGCCGCAAGCAATGATTGGCAAATTTATGCCCAAAGAAGAAAGAGGTAAAGGCTTTGGATACAGTGCATCTGCAGCGGCATTGGGAATTATGCTCGGGTCTCCCGTAAGCGGACTTTTAACAGGACTGTTATCCTGGCATTGGATATTTTTAATTAATGTACCTGTCGGAATCATAATTATTGCATTAATTTTGAAAACTAAAACCATTACGGATTCAATTTCCGAACAAAGCAATACAGATTTTGATTTAAAAGGAGCGTTAATAAGTTTTTTAGCAGTTTTAGGATTGACCCTCTGGTTAAACAGACTAAATAATAACGGATTTTTTAATGTAGAAATGTTGCTTTTATTAATAATATCTCTTTGTTTAACAGTTTATTTTATAGGTCACTGCAAAAAAGTAAATAATTCATTAGTTGATTTAAATTTGTTAAAAGACCGATATTTTTCATCTGCAAATTCGGCAATGTTTTTAATTTCCGCATTTTTAGCGGGTAACAATTTTATAATGCCGTTTTATTTATCAGATATAAAACATCTTAACGAAATTCAAATAGGATTATTATTTATAATATATTCTGCAAGTTATATGACATTCAGTCTTGTATACGGAAATATTTCAAAGTCATATTCCGCTGAAAAAATATCTGCTGTTTCAGCGTTGGCATCTTTTTTAACAGTTATATTTTTTATTGTAAATATGCAAAGTACAAATTTAATTTTTACGATTATATTTTTTGTACTACTCGGAATGTCTTTTTCTTTTTTCATCACGTCGAATAATAATTATATAATGCAGCAGGCTCAAAAAAATAATGAAGGTGCTGTGGCAGGATTGCACAGGATGACGGGTCGTTTCGGAATGTTATTCGGAGTTGTCGTTTTTGAATTTATATTTACAACATGTATAAAATCCGGTTTCAACGGATATACAGCGGCTTATATCTGTGGAGGAACATTGTGTATATGTGCGGCTGCTTTATCCTTAATATGTAAATTTAAAAAATCCATTAATTAATCTATGCCGGCAGTATTCTCCTTCATACTTTCACTGCCGGCTTTTCATTAATGCTTTATTGTATTACAATAATTGTGTATTTGGAGGTAATATGAGCATTATTGATATAAAATTATTGGAAGAGGCTGTTTATAATTTATGTCTGAGAGCGGGACAAGAACTTTCGCCATATCCATATACAACAATTTTGCAAGGGTTTAGAAAAACAAATTCGCTGAGATTGGCACATATACTGCAAAATGCTGAAAATGCTCATAATATAAAACGCCCTCTGTGTCAGGATACCGGTATGGTACATATTTTTCTGGAAGTCGGAAATGAAATAAGTTTCTCCTCGAATCCGACAGCTGCAATTAATGATGCAGTTGCAAAGTGTTATACGGAGAATTATTTTAGAAAATCAACAGTGGAAAACGGGTTTATTTCTGGCAAAAATAGAGAGAACAATACTCCTGCGGTAATTCATATTGACTATGTTGACGGGAATAGAATAAACATTAAAGTTTTACTAAAAGGTGCAGGATGTGACAATGTTTCAACAATGCAAATGCTTTTGCCATCTACAACGGAAGATGAATTTGTTGATTTTTGTTCAAAAACTATTTTGGAAAAAGGAAAAAATGCTTGTCCGCCGGTATTCGTTTCAATTGCAGTTGGAGGAGGAGCGGAAAATGTTATGACAGAAGCTGAAAAAGCTTTTTTCACAAGAAAAAATGACCTTCCGCAAATCACAAATAAAATAAGACAACAAATAGAAGCTATGCAGGATAAAAAATATGAAGGTTTTTATTTATCGGATATTTTCATAACAACAAATCCTCATCATATGGCAAGTTTGCCCGTTGCAATTGCTTTTAACTGTCATTCTTTGAGAATTGCGGAAGCTGAAATTTGTGATAATAAAATAACTTATTCAGAATCAACAGAAAATTTTGAAAATATTGCTTTAGAAAAAATATACGCAAAAGAAGTCAGAACAGACGACATAGAAACGGTAAGAAATTTAAAAGAGCAGGAAGACGTTCTTTTAAGCGGAGAAATTTTGATAGCAAGAGATGCAGCACATAAAAAAATGCTTGAATACAAACAAAACGGTAAAGAACTGCCGTTTGAAATTACAAATAAAATGATATTCTATGCAGCACCGTGTCCGCCTGCACCACAAGAAATTGTCGGTCCGATAGGTCCAACGACAGCACATAGAATGGATAAATTTTTGTCAGAATTTCCTCAAGTTCTTGCAACTCTTGGTAAAGGACCACGCTCTTACGAGGCACAAGAAACGATACGAAAAAATAAATATGTGTATTTTGAAATTGAGGGCGGAATTGCTACTCTTTTGGCATCTTGTTTTAAGAGCTGTACAATAATAGCTTTTGAAGAACTTTTTACGGAAGCGGTTTATCTTGCAAAGGTTGAAAAACTGCCTGCAAAAGTAGTTGTAAGTGCTAATAAATAAAAACAATATTTTTATAAAAAAACACCGCTTATGTATTAAGCGGTGTTTTTGGGAAACAATATTTTAAGTTATTTTACTGTTTCTTTGAATTTTTTACCGGCAGTGAATGCAGGAACTGTTTTTGCTTCAATTTTAATTGCAGCACCTGTTTGAGGGTTACGACCCGTTCTTGCTGCTCTTTTTCTTGCTTCAAATGTTCCAAAACCCACTAAAGTAACTTTTTTTCCTTTTGCAACTGTTTTTTCAACAGTGTCTATAAGTGCACATACAACATCTGTTGCAGCTTTTTGTGAAACTTTTGCTTTTTTAGCTACTTCTTTTACTAATTCACCTTTGTTCATAGTGTTCTCCTTTTATGTGTCAAAAATAATTCTACTATTATTTCCTGTAATGTCAAGTATTGTAGACTTTTTAAGGATTTGTTTTTGAAATTTTAAAAAATTCTTTGCTATATAAGGTTTTCTTTAAAGGTTCCATTTTTGACTTAGTTTACCAAACTTAATATTGTTATAATAATAAGCTAAAATCTGATAAGCATTATAGCCTTGTTTTGCAAGGTTATTTGCACCGTGTTGGCTCATACCTATTCCATGCCCCATTTTTTTTAAATTTCCATCATATGAAGGAACGGAACGAATGTATGGTAAATCTTTGCTCCATACATCACCGGTGTTTTTTGTCTGTCCGCCGGCTGAAGCACAATAAAATGCCGGAATTACTTGCTTATTTTGAGTAATAACAATTCCATATGTTTG
>JBJEGL010000287.1:0-1513 GCA_051875035.1 Candidatus Gastranaerophilaceae bacterium
ATCTGTTAAAACTAATCGGATCAACAGATGAGAAGAAATGTACATTTTTAATGCCAAGCATATTCATCATTGATTCAGTGGTATGTCTTGAACCGCCGATACCGAGAATAGCTAAGTCATCGAAACCTTCTTTTGCTTTTGCAGCCATTTCATATAGGTTATCTAAATTTTTTAATTGATTTTCAGGAAGAACTTTAATCCAATTCAAAAATTGTCCCGGTTTTCCTGCTCTTTCCTTAACTTCTTTAACAGCATCAGCTGCCACAGCATTAAGATTATTACCTGTCTTTGCAATAACTTGTACTTTCATGTTTTCTCCTTTTATGATTCGTTCAAATTTTTAAAATGATGATGTAAGTATAATACAAACAATACTACACAAACAATCACAATTGCAGCATCAAATTTATGCCAGATATGTTTAAAAAATTCACTGTGCATGCCGAATTTTACACCGACCCATACAAGAAGATAACTCCAAATTAATGAGCCTAAAAATGTAAATATGAGAAATTTTGGCAAATTAGCTTTTAATATTCCTGCAGGGAGTGAAATAAAAGTTCTCACAACGGGGAGCATTCTGCATATAAAAAATGCCCAATCACCCCATTTTTGCTGCCATTTGTCGGCTGTTTCAAGGTCTTTCTTACTGATTAAAAACCACTTACCATATTTTTCTACGAAAGGGCGTCCGCCGAGACTTCCGAGTAAATATGAAGGAATAGAACCCAATACACAGCCTATTGCACCGAAAAATGCTGCCGTGTGAATTGAAAATACACCTTTACTTACTAAATATCCTGCAAACGGAAGAATAGCTTCACTTGGTAAAGGGATGTTACAAGATTCTATTGCCATTAAAAGAGCAATTCCCCAAGGTCCCATTGCCGTAATAGTTGCTTGAATCCATTCTCCAAGCTGTAGTAAAATTTGATTTATTATTTCCATACTTATAACCTTTATATTTTCTCAAATTATTCTAATATAGAAAT
The DNA here is from genome assembly GCA_051875035.1 of Candidatus Gastranaerophilaceae bacterium. Classification (GTDB taxonomy): domain Bacteria; phylum Cyanobacteriota; class Vampirovibrionia; order Gastranaerophilales; family Gastranaerophilaceae; genus RUG841. Next base: position 993 of record JBJEGL010000287.1, read on the forward strand.
AAAAATTTTACTACTAATGAACCTGTTTTATAAAAATATTTATTTATTATTTTGAGAAATTTTTACAACAATATTTGTAAGAACAAAAATTGCAAGTACGTTTGGTATAACCATAAGATTATTGAACATATCCGTTAATTCCCAAACAAAATCACTGGAAATTAACGTTCCTAATAAAATAAAGCAAAGAGCAATTATGGTATATATTATTACGGCTCTTTTTTCATTCTTTTTTCCGAATAAATATAAAGCGTTGATTTTTCCGAATAAATTCCAGCTTAAAATTGTTGAAAAGGCGAAAAAGAACAGACATACAGCAACGAATATTGCACCGATAGAATCACCAAAAATTTGTCCGAATGCAGTTTGAACAAGATTTGTCTTGTTTAATATCTGCATTACTGCACTTGTATAACCGTTTGCGAGAATTCCGTCCGAAGTATACAACGTAGATATAATTATTAATGCATTTAATGTTAATATAACGAAAGTATCTATAAATACTCCAATCATAGCAACAG
>JBJEGL010000288.1:0-5664 GCA_051875035.1 Candidatus Gastranaerophilaceae bacterium
ATGTTGATTTCTTCAGCATTCGCTCTTGAATGTATAATTTCTGCAGCTGTTTGTCCTGTTATAGCCCAAAGCATTTTGTTCTGAACCATAGCAAAGAAATCACGTGTAACGTCCGCTGTTTTATCATAATCAACACTTGTTGCATAAATATCTTTAATCTTTGCATAAAATCGTTTTTCGCTTGCACGAATTTCGCGAATTTCTTTTAATAGTTCTTCAAAATAATCCTTCCCTTCAGGATTTTTTAAATATTCTGTATTGATTGAAAACCCTTTAATCAAATATTCTTTGATTCTTTGAGTTGCCCATTGTCTGAATTGAGTACCTCTTAATGATTTCACTCTGTAGCCAACAGAGATAATCATATCCAAACTGTAAAAAGATATTTCGCGTGAAACCTCGCGCCCGCCCTCATTTTGAACTATCCGGAAATTCCGGATAGTTGAAAAGTCCTGCGGCAGCTCATTTTCTGCAAACACATTAAGTATATGTTCGTTAATAGTTCTTACATCTTTTTGAAAAAGTTCTGCCATTAATTTTTGAGAAAGCCAAACGGTTTCATCAATTAATCTAACCTGAATCTGTTTTTCGCCATCTGGAGTTGTATAAATCAAGAACTCGCCAAGTGAATCTTCAGCGCTTAGAAGATTATTTTTCTCTTCTTCCGGTAATTTTTTTTCGTCGTCTTTATCCATTTATCCCAAGCTCCTTTAAGTATCCTTTCATTTTTGATTGAACGTCAGCCAACTGTTTTTCAAGGTTTTCAATCTCTTTTTGAGTCGCTTGAATATCAATCTCCGCTTCTTCTTCGAAAGTATCAACATATCGAGGAATATTCAGGTTGTATTCGTTTTCTTTAATTTCATCCAAAGTTGCAAGATAAGAGTATTTTTCAATTGTTTCACGCTTTTTATATGTTTGAACGATTTTTTCAATATCCGAATCACGCAATATATTCTGGTTTTTGCCTGATTCATATTCTCTTGAAGCATCAATAAACAAGATGTCTTTATTCGTTCGGTTTTTCTTGAAAATCAGTATTGCGGCAGGAATGCCCGTACCGTAGAAAAGATTTTGTGGAAGTCCGATAACAGCATCTAAGAAATTATCGTTTTCAATAAATGCTTTTCTGATTTTACCTTCTGCACCTTCTCTGAATAGAACCCCGTGAGGCACAACGACTCCAACTCTACCTCCATCGGCAATAGCTGTTTCAATCATGTGAGAAATAAACGCATAATCTCCTCTGTTTTTAGGCGGTACACCTCTCCAAAAACGGTTAAATCTGTCAGAATTAGCATTTTGAGCACCCCACTTGTCCAAAGAAAAAGGCGGATTTGCAACAACAACATCAAACTTCATTGTTGTATCACCCTCAATAAGTTTAGGATTGTTAAGGGTATCACCCCACTCGATTCTCGCATTATCTTTGCTGTGCAAAAACATATTCATTTTACATAAAGCCCAAGTGCTGCCATTGCTTTCCTGTCCGTATAAAGAGTAATTATCTGAACCGACTTCATTTGCAGCCTTTATCAAAAGTGAACCGGAACCACAAGCGGGGTCACAAATCCTGTCACCTTCTTTAGGTTCGACTAATTTTGAAAGCAGAACAGATACCTGTGATGGGGTATAAAATTCTCCGCCTTTTTTACCGGCGCCTGCCGCAAACCTTGCAATCAGGTACTCGTAAACATTGCCGATAATGTCTGATTTACCTACTTTTGACGGTCTCAAATCCAGTTTTGAATCGGAAAAGTCTTCAATTAAATTTTTCAGGCGAGCATTTCTTTCTTTTGTTTCGCCTAATTGCATATCAGAATTAAAGTCAATATTTCTGAAAACTCCTTCAAGCTTTGCTTTATTATCTTCTTCAATTTTTTCTAAAGCTTGATTTATAAGCTGTCCGATATTATTGTCGTTTCTGTGCTGAAATAAATAATCATAAGTGCAGGTTTCATCCAATCTGAAACGTTCTCTTTCAAGACGTCTTCTGATTCTTTCCGTATCAGCACCAAACTCTTTTTTAAGTTCTTCATATTTATCTTTCCAAACATCACTTATGTACTTGATAAATAAAAAAACCAAAATATAATTTTTGTATTCGGAAGGATCAACCACGCCTCTAAATGTATCGCAGGCTTTCCAAACAATATTGTTAATTTCATCTTGACTGATTGTTGACATTTTTGTCTCCTAATATTTCTGTAATTCTTTTTCAATAATTGCACGATTTAACAACTCTTTTTTTTCGGCAATTTTTAAATGTAATTTTTTTTCTTCATTTGCACACTTTTCAAATTTGGAAATCAGTTTTTGTTCTTTTAAGGGCAATTGCGGAATTTCCAAGGATTCCAATGTGGCTTTACTGACACTTGCAATTGTAACCCCCGTTGCCTGTCCCGCACCTTTTGAAAAATGTTTTTTGGCAGCAGAACTATTTAACCAAGTGCATACAAATTCAAGCAAAAAATTACTGTCCGCAACTCTAATAATATGACACGAAGCAGTTACAGTAGTATTATCGGGAACATTTCCGATAAGTACGGCGGTATTATTAAGCCCTTTTGCCTTAAATAAAATATCTCCTGATTTTAGAATTTCGTTACTTTTTAAATCTTCAACCAAAACTTTTTTAACATCAGTTTCAATAATATTTATAAATCCAGGTTCTGACACAGACTCCATATTCAGAAGATTAACATTTCCGTTTGTTGTATATTGTATTTTACTTCTGAATACATGCCCTGTTATAATATTAGATATAGTTTTGAGTGTTTCAGACATTCCTGCCTCAAATTTATATTGTCGTAACCAATTATACTCAAAGTATGTCATATCGATATGTCGGTGTCAATATAAATTATGTAGTAAGTATTTATACTCACTTATTTTATTATTACAAAATTTCCAAAAAATCTTTTCATCAGTGAATTTTAGGCACATATTTGTTTGTTAAATTTTATTAAAAAGATTTTTATTCTAAAAATATAAACTAAATTATTTCTTTTACATTTTCAATGTCATACAACGGAAGATTGAACAAACCGTTATTTTCTTCATAATCTGCTAAAGACGTTCTGATTGATATTGCAGGCGCAAATTTTTGTCTGAAACTTTTTAAACTTTTTGCCTGCAAATTCACTGTTGCTTTTGCTTCAACAGGAATAATATTATTCTTATATTGTATTAAAAAGTCCAATTCTGCCCTGTTGCTTGCCCAATAAAATACAGGCAGGTCTCCGAGAGTTTTAAATTCCTGTAAAACGTACTGCTCCGTAATTGCACCGTTATAATCATTAAACAATTTGTCATTTTCTAAAAGCGAACGGGCGTCTAAATCATTCATAGCGCCAAGCAATCCGACATCAAGTAAAAATAATTTATATGCGGATACATCTTCGTAGGCTTTTAACGGCATATTTGGCTCAGTTACCCTTGAAACTTTATGAATCAAACCTGAATCAATTAACCAATTCAAAGCAATTTCAAAATCTTTTGCTCTTGCACCCTGTTTGATTTTTCCGTAAACACATTTTTTGTTTTCTTTAACAAGCTGCGATGGGATAGCATTCCACAATAGGCGAGTCCGTTCAACCTGTTCCGGTGGAATATGTTTTGAAAAATCACCCTCATAATCATCTAAAATATTTTTTTGAATTTTTCTGACTAAATTATAATCCTGTTTTTCGGAAAATGATAAAACGGCTTTTGGCATACCGCCGACATAACAGTATCTGCGAAGTAAATCGATAATTCTTTCTTTAAATACTTTTTGCATCTCAAAATCATTTTTATTAATAATTTCTAATATCTGACTTTCATTCATTGCAAGCAAAAATTCTTTGAATGACAAAGGACGCAAATTCAAATATTCTACTTTTCCGACAGGAAAACCTGTTCCTTTATGATGTGCAACACCAAGCAAACTTCCTGCTGCGACAATGTCATATTCGGGTGCGTTTTCACAAAAATATTTTAAAGAGGTCAGCGCCAATGGATTTTCCTGAATTTCATCAAAAATAATCAAAGTATCTTTTGGAGTAATATTAAAACCGACTTCAATATTCAAACCATCAAGCAGCCTTTTTACGTTCAAATCTTTTTGAAATAAACTATCAAGTCTTGGATTACTGTCAAAAGAGACATATGCAACTTTTTCATACTGTGTTTTTCCTAATTCCTGCATAAGCCAGGTTTTACCTACTTGTCTTGCCCCTTTTATGATTAACGGCATATGATTCGGTGAATTTTTCCAAGCTATTAAATCATTTATTGCATATCTGTACATGAATTATCTCCTTTAATGCAATTATATCACATGATACATTTTTACGCACGACTTTTTGCACAATAACCAACATTTTACGCACGACTTTTTGTGAAATTCGATTAAAAAATATTATTTGCATTTTGAATTGATAATACCTAAATAAGGGTTTGTTTTTAGGTAGCCTTCAATAAAAGCAGCTTTCATGATACTGCCTAACAATGTTACCCCGTTGCTTGCAGTTTTGGGTGTGTGAAATTCTTTCATTCTGTTTGCAAATTCAAGCAGCATTTCATAAGTTATCTCATCAATAAACATATTACCAAACACAGGCAATATATCATAATTGAGCCTGGCTTTATAACCAATAATTGTTGATTTTGTGAGCTTGCGGCTTGTTATGTAATGTAATGCCATATCTCGGAACAAAATTTTTTCTACTTTTAATTTCGGCTTTGCAAATAAATCAAAGGTTTTTAACTGCTCAGGTTCTTTGTATTTGTATTTTCCGTTTTCAAAACCCAATTTGCCGTTGTTTAATAGTTGTTTTATTTTCGTTTTACAATCGCATTCGGCAATCATTTCAATTTCCTCGAGAGTAAATTCTTTCAGGTGTTTGGCAAGTTTTTCAATATTCATAAGATACCTCTTACAACTTCTTCAGTTATTTCCGTCAAATTATTGTCTTTCGCAATTGTTTCAAGCTGATTTATCAGAGATATTATTTGCCGAAAACGGTTGTACTTTTTGTGTATAAATTCAATGGCATCAATATTTACGGAAACTTCCGAGAGCTGTTCAAAAATCTGTTTTAAGTCGTTAATGCTGAATGTTTCAAATTTTAGTATTTCAGAAAATCTGTCGTGAAGGTGTTTGTATCTTTCAAGTTTTCTGTGAGCCAACCCCATTCCGACAAAAATTATCTGACAGCCCGTTTCATCGTGAATATCCCGCAGGGTTTCAATAGTTTTGCAGTTATTCATCAGGTAATCTATTTCATCAATAAAAATTATCTGAGGATTATTTTTCAGCTTTTTAACCACGATATTAAAATTATCCGAAGTCAAAAACCTCGGAATTTCATCAAGCTCTTTGACTAATTCTTCAAGCAGCCATCTGTCTGTCATAAGGTTTAATGCACGAAGATAAATTCCGTCATATTTGCAGGCAAGCCATAAAGCCGTTTGTGATTTTCCAAGCCCCGGCTCACCATATACTAACCCCATTTTCGGAATGTTTTTAGGCTTGTTTATCAGATTTTCAACAAGCCCGATAAAGTTTTTCACATTTTGAGTCTTTATAAATGTTTTCTTCATTCTTTGTCCTTTCTTGGCTAGCTCGCATTAAACGGGCACGCTCACGCTTCGGCCCTCTGCTCGCAAGCCGCTATTCAT
>JBJEGL010000289.1:0-5613 GCA_051875035.1 Candidatus Gastranaerophilaceae bacterium
ATTTTATGCTTGATGTTCTTTGATTGATTTCAGTTCAGCAAGTTCTTTTTGGAATGGAGATAATTTATTGATTTTTTCAATAACTTCAGGGAAAACTTTGCAAGTATAATCAATCTCTTCTTCTGTTGTATATCTGCTTAAAGAAAGTCGTATACTTCCGTGTAATGCCGTAAAAGGTACTCCCATCGCACGAAGAACATGGCTCGGGTCTAAACTGCCTGATGTGCATGCACTTCCTGAACTTGCACAGATACCAAGCTGGTTAAGATAAAGAAGAATTAATTCTCCTTCAATATACTCAAAACCAATATTTGTTGTGTTGGGTACTCTGTTTCCTGTTGAAGAATTTAATCTTGCATTAAATATGTTTTGCAATATATTTCTTTCAAGTTTATCTCTTAACTTTTTAACACGAGTTAATTCGTCGCTTAAGCCGTCAATTGCAAGTTCTGCAGCTTTTCCCATTGCAACTATACTTGCGGTATTTTCTGTACCTGCTCTTTTGCCCCGTTCCTGATGTCCTCCTGTAATAAGCGGTGCAAAAGTTGTTCCCGCTTTAACATATAACGCTCCGATACCTTTTGGTGCATGAAATTTGTGACCCGAAATTGATGCAAAATCAACTTTTGTATTTTTAAAATCCATTTTAATTTTGCCTGCAGCCTGAACTGCATCAACAAAAACCTTTGTTTCCGGATTTGTCTGTTTTACAACTTCGGCAATTCTTTCATAAGGGAAAATAATACCGGTTTCATTATTGGCTGCCATAACGGTTACAAGTGCTGTTTCCGGTTTTATTGCCGCTTCAAGTTCTTTGAAATTTATATTTCCGTCTGCATCAACACCTAAATATGTAACCTTATGTCCTGCTTTTTCAAGGTCTTTATATGTATTTAGTACACAAGGATGTTCAACTTTTGTTGTAATTATATGTTTTTTGCCCGGTGTGGAGTTTACGACTCCTCTTATTGCTGTATTTGCACCCTCAGATCCTGATGCCGTAAAATAAATTTCTTTTTGGTCGTTTGCTCCCATAAATTCTTTAACGGATTCTCTTGCATCTTTTAGTTTAGCACCCACTTTTCCTGCAAAATCATACATTCCGCCGGGATTTGCATAATCTTCGCAAAAGTATGGAAGCATTGCTTCCAATACTCGTTCATCAACTTTCGTTGTTGCATTATTATCTAAATAAATTAATTTATTGTCCATATTATATCAATATAACCTCAATGTCTTCAGATATGTGCGTTTTTAAGATTTTTTCAACATAATTTCTTGTTAATTGTGACTTTTGGCAAGCACTGCATTTGCCTGAAAATTTAATATAAATTTTATTTCCGTCAACATCAACAAGCTCTATATCTCCATTATCCTTGCGAAGTTCCGGTGCAACATATTTATCTATTACTTTACTAACTTTTAATATTTGTTGTGTTTTTGTCAAAGTCGGTTCTTCTTTTTTCATTTCTTTTAATATAGCTTCTATTGTACTTTTACAATGTCCGCAGCCACCTCCGGCTTTTGTATATTCCATTACTTCTTCAACGGTTTTTAAATTATTTTCCTTAATTTGCTCTTTAATAACGCTTTCTGTTACGTTATAACATTGGCATATAACTTTTTCTTTTTTCTCTGAAACACAAGTTTCACCGTAATAATCAGCAATTGCTGCTTCAAGTGCTTCATGTCCCATAACCGAACAATGCATTTTTGCAGGAGGTAAACCACCTAATTCATTTACTATATCTTTATTAGTTATTTTTCTTGCTTCGTCGATATGCATTCCTATTATCATTTCTGTCAAAATACTTGAGCTTGCTACAGCTGAACCGCAGCCGAATGTTTGGAATTTGGCATCTTGTATTATTCCGTTTTCATCAACTTTTAAATATAGTTTTAGCATATCGCCGCATGTTAAAGAACCTGCTTCGCCGACAGCATCTGCATCTTCTATCATACCTGCATTTTTAGGGTTTTTATATAAATCTGTAACTTTATCGGAATAGTCCCACATAAATCCTCCAGTGTTTTTACAATCTTATTTTACAATGAATATTTTGTTGTGCTGAATTTATTTATATTTAATTAACTTTTCTGTTCATTTTTTGAAATACAAATACACCATTTTATGTATTGATTTAAACCCAAAAAACATTATATAAATACATGTGGGTTATAAAAGCCCGACTTATAGGATGGTTAGGCGGTCAAAAAAGTTCCGCCGATAGTTGTAAAAAACGTAATTGTTAAGTTATATGTTTCATAAAACTCAATATTACGAAAAAGCGGAGGAATTCGACAAATGGGTTTAGCAGCAACACAAGCACGATATTTAGGTCTTACTGCAAGAAAAACCAATATAGAATTTGAAGGACAACAGGTAAACCAGGCAAGAACTGCTCTTGCTAATCAAAGTTCCGCTTTGTACCAAAAATTATATTCAATGCAGGTTCCGACGCCTCCGAGTGTTTTGGATTATTATAAAACGGAATATTCATATAATGCAGCAGGCACAAAATATACTGTTAATTCTTATTCTCCTTCTCCTGATGATGCAAATTTATATAACGTAAATGTTTCTTATTCTGCTAAAGTAGCAGTTGGTTTAAAGGCTTTTGCTACGGGGTCAATTTATGCAAACGGTGAAAATTATATTTTAAAATTTGGTGACAACGAGTATGATTTAATGCCTAAAGATGCAGTTAATGATGAAGCAATTGACAAAGCAATCGGAAAAGAAAATGGACTGTATTGTGTATACACTGATAAAGATACAAACAGACAATATTATATAGATACGGATTGGCTGGCTCAACAACAATTACCGTATAATGATTCTGTTCAGCAATATTATAAAAGTTCTGAAACTCAAAATATTACGGAAACTCATAGCGGCTGTCATATAGTATTTGATTCCTCGGGTTCAATATTGAGAATTGTTGACCCTACAATCAGCGAAACAGAATTGTCCGTTGATGCAACTGAGATGCAAGATGAAAAAGCATACGATGCGGCGATGGTCCAATATACAAAAGAGAAAGATGAATATGAAAAAGAACTTGCGGAAATAAACTCAGAAACTGCAAAAATTCAGTCGGAAGACCGTTCTTTGGAATTAAGACTCAGACAATTAGATACAGAACAACAAGCATTACAAACCGAATTAGATTCTCTAAAATCTGTTCTTGATAAAAATATTGAAAAAGTATTTAAAGTATTTGCATAAGGTGAGGAGTAAAAATGGCATACAAAAATGACAGCATGTTGGTTATTTCCAATAAATACGGTGCAGCGAGCGGTGATGCTAAGGCAATGCTTTTCCAGACCTATGACCAGTTAAGGGACATTGTAGTAAGCGGTTCTGCTACGGATGGTGCAGGGTTTGGAACAGCAGGAAGCTGGCTCTGGAATATTGCAAGATTTATTGCTCCGAGTTCTTTTATGTCTGTTATGGGTGGAAATACATCAATTAATATTCCGGGTACATCTTACTGGACACCTATGCGTGGTGGTACATCAACAGTTGATGGCGGAAATGCTGCATTCGGTATAAGCGATTTGGGTTCTTTTCCCGGTTTTCCGAGTGGTGCAGCTTCAATTATGTCAGGATTTGGTTCTTCTCAATCAGGATATGCAACAGGTGCTGCGGCGTCTATTGCCTCAGCCTCAGATTTAGCAGGCATTGCAGGTATTAATGCTGCTGCTTATACAACGGGTGTTGCGGCTGGCTACGGTTATGCAAACAGTTTGGTTATTCCCGCTGCAGGTATTATTTCCGGTTTGGGAGGTATTTTACAGTCTATTTCTCCTTATGCAGGTGTTTACGGTATTGCGGGTGCAATTGTCGGAAACCTTATGCAAGGTACAGGAAGTGCTGCTCTCTCTGCTTATCAAAATATTACAGGCAAAATTCAAGCTAATGCTGATACTATTTTGGAAAATAAAGTTAAAAATATTGAAACTGTCGTTAAAATGATTGATGTTCAGAATGATGTCGTCAAAAAAATGCTTAAAGATGAAATGGAAGGTGCTAAAAAATCTGTTGATGATATTACATCATAAAATGTTAAAAAATATTACAATGAAAGACAGAAATTTTTACAATTGTATTTTCTGTCTTTTTTTATAACATGAAAGCCCGCTTGATATTTGAATTTTAACATGTTACAAAATGTTAACAATAGCAAACAAAAAATTAAAGTTTTTGAATAAATCGTCCGATTATATAAATGTAAGGTAAGAAATTAGTAAGGAGTGCTAACAATGGGTTTAGCAGCATCACAAGCAAGATTTTTAGGATTGACTGCAAGAAAGTCAAACACTGAATACGAAGGTCAACAAGTTAACCAACAACGTACTGCTTTGGCTAATGAATCTGCAAGCTTATACAGCCAACTTACTAATTTAACTGTTCCTACTCCTCCGGATATTATGAATTACTACAGAACAGAATATTCATTTGAAACAAACGGAGATACTTATACAATGGATTCTCTTCCTATTAGACAAAGTAATGGTCTTTATTCTGTTTCTTTATCTCACCAATCAAAAATTGATGCTTATAAATCATTAGCAGGTGGTGACGGTCTTGATATGACAGGCGCTACTTCACAAAAATTAAGTGAGCTTCCTAAATTGGTAGAACACATGAAAGCTGAAGCTGCAAATGCATCAACAAGCAACAAATATTCTTCAATTAACTTGGATGATGGCAATCAAGAAGTTAAATTTTTCTCTCAAAATGGTGTATCATACTACAACATAGGAAATAATTTTTATCAATATGCTCCTCAAGTTCAAACCATTTCTGAAAATTATACTGATGTTAAATTAGAATATAATGAATCAGGTGATTTCAAATCAATTCAACATGAAAAACTTACAAAAGGAAATGAAATCGCTGTTTCAACTAACCAAGTTGCAGATGACAGTGCTTATGATTTAGCTATGAATGCTTACAACAAATCTTACAATGAATACGAAAAAACAATGGCTCAAATCAACGCTAAAACTGAAGTTCTTCAACAACAAGATAAAACTCTTGAACTTCGTTTGAACCAACTTGATACTGAACAAAATGCTATTTCTACTGAAATGGATGCTGTTCAAAAAGTTATCGAAAAGAACGTTGAATCTACATTCAAAACTTTCGGTTAATCAAAATTTAAAACTTACACTTACACACTTACATTTCTTACTAATTATCTGCCGGCTTTTAAGTCGGTTTTTTTTTGTGTGTATGTGCCTATTCATAAATAGTAAATAAAGGATTATATAACCAAATTTACGCAAAACAATTGCAGTTATTTTTTACACTCCTGTTACTGTCTTGGATTTTGCTTCACAAAAAGTCGTTACTCGTTCTACTTCGTTGTCACCTGTTTGACTTTTTGCTACTTCGAGTTTGAGCCTTATGGCTCATCACTCTAAGCAAAATCTGCCGGGTTCAGAATGACAATAATTTTTCGTCAAGGCTTTAGTCGAAGAAACTCAATATTTATAAGATACTTTGCTATCGCATAGTATGACGCGGAATTTGTACATTCTTATTTTAATAACAAAAACACTCTCATTTTGAGAGTGTTTTTTGATATAAAAGCTTTGCTCTTT
>JBJEGL010000290.1:0-5605 GCA_051875035.1 Candidatus Gastranaerophilaceae bacterium
TACAGCAGATTTAAATATCAATAATATTTATCAAGATATTTTAAAGGTTAAAAATATTCATATTTTAACAACTAATTATGCTCGATATTCTGAAATTATTCAGATAAGAAATAAACAAACAGACCAATTATATATTAAATATAAAAAAATCAAAACAAAAGAAAGTTTTGACAAAGCTTTAAGTGCGTATAAAAAATTAGTAAAAGCCCAAGAAAGACAAGATATTATTTTAGGAAAATGCATTGATAGTGTTATAAATGCAGTACAGAATAATTCTAAATCTACATTATTCTTAGGAAAAGTGGGAAAAAATTTAAAAACAGAAGCAATAACACTAAAAAATGATTTAGAAAAATTAGTAAAAAATATTCCTGAAATAAAATTAAATCTAAAAGAAACAAAACAAGGCAGGAGTTATCAACAAAATGGGACAATTAACCTTTTTGATTATAAAAGGCGAAACTTACCAAATAAAGGAAGATTAACAGCTCTGCATGAAGCTATGCACTGGTTGGAAGAAACTGACAAACATATCGGACAAAAAAGTATAGAATTTTTAGAAAAAAGAACGGTTAATGACAAAGAAGAAAAATTATCAGTTTTAACAGGAAATACCGGTTACAAAGTTTATGAAGTAGCAAAAAAAGACAATTTCTTTAGTCCGTATTGTGGAAAAATTTATAAAATTAATAATAAATATTACGGAACTGAAATATTATCTATGGGAATAGAAGAATTATTATCAAACCCTATAAAATTTTATAAAAATGACAAAGAATATTTTAAATTTGTAATAAATGTTTTGAAAGGAGATATTTAATATATGGCACCTTCTGGCTCTTCATCCTGTTCAAGAATTTTGAAGCCTTCTGCTTCTAAAACGCCGGTTCTAAGAATATGGTTATCTTGCATTGCGGCAATTTTATCTAACATTTTTAACATTTCGGCATCCATTTTATCCATACCGATTATTTCATCATTGTCATTCCAAATATATTCTTTTTCGCCATCTGTAAATTTAATCATATAAACATTATGAATGATTTTTAAAAAATTTCAAGTCTAAATAACCAAAACTAATAAAATTAATAATTCTATTTTTTGAACAGGAAAAGCAAAAATGACAGAATACTACTTATACAAAACAAGAAAAAATGACCGTTGGGATACAATTGCAAACAGATTTTACGGAGATTGTACAGACTACAAAGACATTATTGCCGCAAATTCTCATATCCCGATAGATAGTGTTATTGAAGAGGGCATTGATATGATTATCCCAATTAAAGAAAAAACAAGTCAAACATTAGACTTGCCATGGTTTAAGGAGTAATTTTATGTACGAATTAGCCATACCAAAAACTACAGTTTCAAAGCCGTTTTATGAACTAAAGTACAACGGTCATAATGTTACGCTTGATTTTTTAAAATACTTGCAGGAAATAACATACATCGACTACGAAAAAGACCAATCAGACGAATTAACAATAAAGTTAAAAGACAATGATAAAAAGTTTCAAAATGATTGGTATCTTGATAAAGGAGCAAAACTTACATGTAAATTCGGATATGAAAACGGCGAAATATTAAATGCCGGAACTTTCACGATTGATGAAGCAACTTTTGATTTTGATACCGGCGGCGATACCGTTGAAGTAAAAGCACTTGCAACAACCGTAAACAGCCCTTTAAGAACAAAGAACAGCAGATATTTTGAAGGTTCGCTTAAAAAAATTGCCGATAATTTCGGACAAATTCATGGTTTTAAAGTCGTAGGTGATGATGTAAATTTTGATGTCGGACGGCAGCACCAATTTAATGAAACCGATTTGAGATTTTTAACAAGAATATCAAACCAATTCGGCTACATTTTTAAAATAACGGACGGACTTTTGGTTTTCACAAAATCGGATTTGCTGACAGCTACGGATGCAGTTCTTACACTTACAAAATCAGATATAAGAAGTCTGTCTTTAACTGATACCCAAGCCAAAATTTATAAAGCCTGCACCGTTCAATATTTCAATCCAAAAACAAAAAAACTCTGCTCCTATACCGAAAAGCGAACAAACGGAGTTGACACGCTAAAACTCAATATTAAAGCCAATTCCAAACAAGAAGCAATAAGAATGGCTAAAGCAGGACTTGCAAGCGGAAGCAAAGAAATAAAAGGCAACATAAGCCTTAAAAAGCCATCAAGCCTTTTTGTTGCGGGGGTAAATTTTGCAATAGACGATTTTGGAAGATTTAACAGCAAATATCATATAACATCAGCAAGCCACACTTTCTCGGACAGCGGCTGGCAAACCTCTGGAAGTATCGAAAAGTGTATTTAAAAATAAAATCGTCATTGCGAGAGTTCGTAAGAACTCGTGGCAATCCAATCAATAAAAATCACAAAAAATAAGGAAAATAAAATGTATATAACAGGTAAAATAGCAGTAATAGACAGCAAAATGCCGAGAGTAAAAATTGAAGTCGAAGAATACGACAATTTTCTTTCCGGCTGGTTCTTCGTTCCGCAAAATTGCACAGTCAAAGACAAGTCTTACAACACAATGGCTCTTAATACTCTTGTCGCTGCCGTATGTACTGACGATTTGCAGGATGGCTGTGTTATCGGTGCTTTATACAACGATGAAGATGTCTGCGTTCTTTCTGACGAAAATAAAAAATATATTTTCTTTGAGGACGGAACAAAGATTTTATACGACAAACAAGAAAAAAATCTTTTAATAGATGCAGTAAATACAATAAATTTAAAAGCTGTTCAAACAAGCTTTACAACGGATTTAAAAATAAAAGGCAATCTTGATGTTGCTGGAGATATAAAAGCAACGGGCGATATTACGGATAAAGCATATTCAATGGCTCAAATGCGGGATAAATACGACAGCCACGCCCACACCAACGGCAACAACGGTACAAATACAGGAACACCAATACAGACATTTTAAAGAGGAATAAATGAAAATAATAAATACAAAAAACTTTCAACACAAAAGAAACACCATAGGTGAAGTCGTTACAGACCTTGACGATATTCAGCAATGTTATGAAAATATCCTTTCTCTTACAAAAGGAGAAGTGCCGCTTGCTCCAAATCTCGGAACCGATATTTTTAACGCAGTTGGTGAGAACCCCGATAATGCAATGCAAATTATTAAAACCATTGTTTATAAAGAATTACCTCTGCAAGAGCCGAGAGGTGAAATATTATCCGTTAAACACATCTATGACACTAACGGAAAATTAAAAGTAAGGATACACTTTAGAAGTAAAATAACGCAAGCAGAAAGGACGGCTGATTTTTATGTCGGATAAACCTGTATTTATTAATTATGACGTTGAAGCAGAATTAACGAACTTAAAAGCATATTTTGAAGAATTAACAAAAACAGAAGAAGCAGAAAAGAAATTATATCCTGCACAGCTCGAAAACATTTTATTAAATATTATTGAATATAAAGCAAGTCTTTTGGTTGAAAAATTTAATAATGCTGCTCTTTTAAATCTTCCTCAATTCAGCAGGTACCCGATTTTAGACTATATCGGAGAACTGTTCTACTGTAAAAGATTAAAAGCCGAAAAGGGCAAAGATACTCTAAAAATTGAACTTTACGAGGTTATGAATTTTGACATAACAATACCTAAAGGGCTTGAAATATTAACAAAAGACGAAAAATATACCTTTGTAACGACATGTGATGTAATAATTCCGGCAGGTGAAACAGTTGCAGCCGTTGAAATACAATCACAAACAGCAACAGCAGATGTTAATATTTATGGTATTGGAGATATTAATATTCTCGTAAAACCTGAAAGTTATATAAAAAAAGTTTCTAATATTTATGGAGTTTCTGGCGGTTATGATGAAGAACCGGACGAAAACTACATAAAAAGAATTTTACTTGCTCCTGAAGGTTTTTCTTGTGCCGGAAGTAAAAAAGCATACATATATCATACACTTTCTACTCATGCTTCAATTTTGGATGCACAGGCAGACAGTCCGCAAATACCTGCAACAATAGAAAAAAACGATACAATTTATACGGAAAATAACGGAAATATTACAGGAAACGGATTTTCAGCAGCAATAGATTACAAAACAGGAACCTGCAATTTAAAAATAGGTGAAACAATCTACAAAATAACTATTCCTCCACAATCAACCGTTTATGTTTATCCTTTAACCAATAAAGATGAAACATCAAAAGCCATTCTTGATACGGTTGATAACAAATTTAACGGAGAAGAAATTAACCCGATGTGTGATGTTGTAATTGCCAAATCACCGACAAAAAAAACAGTTACAATTCCTTTAAATATAACTCTCAAAGCAGATGCGGACTACAAAACAGCTGTTGAACAAGTTACAGAAGCTGCAAATAAATATAAAGCTGAAATAAGAAAAAAATTAAATACTGAAATTGTACCTTCGCACATTACAACACCGATAGGCAATATTGACGGTGTTTATTCCGTTGATTGCGGAAGTTTTGAAACAACAAAAGCAAAGATAAATGAATTTTTTGACATAACTTTTACAATAAACATTACGCAAAGGAATTAATTCATGAATTTAACGTTTAATCAAATTTTAGCAAGAACAGAAAATCTTGAATATTCAAAAGAATATCACTATAATGAGCAGGCAGGTATAGGCTCTAAACCTTCAATAACAGCAGGCGGGGAAAATCTTAAACGCTTTCCGCTGACTGTTAAATTGCACATCACTTTTTGCAATCCTAAAAAAATTATTGAAGAAATTGAACAAAAAGCGGCAGACAGAGAAATAATAAACTATTTTCTGCTTAATGAATATATCGGCGATTATGTAATAGAAAAATTTAATGTAAATTTAACTCAAACTTACAAAGATATGGTAATTTATGCTGAAATTGGCATTGACCTTCTCGAAAATCCCGAAAGCATTACTAAGTTTGAAGAACGCACAAAAACAACACCTGTTATTAATGATATTGTAACAGCTGATGATAATGTACAAATTGTTACAACGGGTGAAAAAACTATTGCTGAAAAATTAAAAGATAACGGTAAAAAATTAAATACTTTCCTTAAAAATCAATCGGAAACTATTAAAAATAATATTTTTTCTAATGTTATAACAGCCGTTAAAACAGGTGATATACAAGGATTATCAGATATTGGAGTTCAAACTTTGAACACAATTAAAACAGTAATCTTTGATGAAATAAAAGACGCAGGAATTACAAAGGCTGTACCAATTGTAGATAAGTATATAAATAATATGGGAAATATCCTTGATGAAAATCAAAGAGAAATTATTGAAAATGAACTTTTACAGATTCCGGACAGATTAATTAAAAATGTATTAAGAGGATAAAAAGATAGGCAAAAATGAGTAACGATAAATATTTTGAAGTAAAAATTAATACAAAAGAAATTGTATCAAAATTAAGAGAAATAAAAAAGGATTTTACTGAACTTACGCCATTTTTGAAAATAATAAGAGTCAAATTACTTGCAGCAATATCTGATAATTTTAAAACAGAAGGTAAATCTTCAGGTGAAAAATGGAAAGATTGGTCAGATACTTATAAAAAGTGGAAGATTAAAACAT
>JBJEGL010000291.1:0-5567 GCA_051875035.1 Candidatus Gastranaerophilaceae bacterium
CTTGGTCTTACCGCCCATTGCAAGTGCAAAGAGCTGATGACCTAAGCAAATTCCTAAAATAGGTTTTTTACCGGCAAAATATTTAATTATATCTTCACAAAATCCCGCATCTTTAGGCTTTCCGGGACCGGGAGAAATAACAATTGCATCAGGATTTATTTTTTCTATTTCTTCAACAGATAATTCGTTATTTCTAATAACCCTAATATCAGAATTAATACAACCTAAAAGCTGATAAAGATTGTAAGAAAAACTGTCATAATTATCAATCAATAAAATCATAAAACCTCCTCAGAAGTTTTAATAGCATTCATTACCGCCTTTGATTTATTAATACATTCTTGGAATTCATTTTCCGGAATACTGTCATAAACAATACCCGCACCTACTCTTACAAATACTTTTTTATTCTTTTTATAAACAAGCCTTATTGCAATACACATATCCATATTGCCCGTAAAATCCAAAAATCCCAATGCACCGCCATAAATACCACGTTTATTATTTTCAAGCTCATTTATAATTTCACAAGCACGTATCTTTGGTGCACCCGATAATGTTCCTGCCGGAAGAATTGAACCTAAAGCTTCTAATTGACACTTATCATCTCGAAGTTGTCCCGTTACCGTGGAACCAATATGCATAACATGAGAAAATTTTTCAATACACATATATTTTGTAACTTCTACCGTTCCAAACTTAGCAACACGACCTATATCATTCCTGCCCAAATCAACAAGCATATTATGCTCGGCAAGTTCTTTCTCATCAGACAATAAATCTTGTTCAAGTTTATCATCTTCTTTTTTAGATAATCCCCTCGGTCTTGTTCCGGCAAGAGGAAAGGTGTACAATTTTCCGTCAGTAAGTTTTACAAGAGTTTCCGGAGAAGCCCCTGCGATTTCCAAATCATTACTGCCAAAATAAAACATATATGGTGAAGGGTTTATAGTTCTCAGATTTCTGTATGTATTTAATAAATCACCTTCATAATCTGCATCAAATCGGTTTGATAATACTACTTGAAAAATATCTCCCTCTTTGATGTATTTTTTCGCTTTATTAATCATATTACAGAATTGCTCTTTATCAAACAGAGGTCTGAATTCCGACTTAAGTCTGCCTCGTTTGATTTTACACTGTTTACCTTTTTCAATAAGTTTTTTTAATCTCGCAAGTTCTTTAATACCTTTTTTGTAATTTTCCCGCAAATTATCTGTTTTTATATTCACAATTAATATAATTTTGTTTCTTATATTATCAAATGCAATTACCTTATCAAAAAGCATTACATCAATATCTTTAAAGTTTTCATCATCTTGTGCATCAAGTTTTAATGACGGCTCAAAATATTTTATAAAATCATAAGCAAAATAACCGACTAATCCGCCCGTAAAATTCGGAAGATAATCAAACTTTGGGCTTTTGTGTTCATAAATCACTTCCCTGATAAAATTTTGAGGAGTATTTGTCTGTATAGTTTTTGTTTTTCCGTCATTTTTAACAGTTAATATCCCGTTTTGACAAGTAATTTCCATTGACGGTTCAAATCCGAGAAAAGAATATCTTCCTACTTTTTCTGCTTTTTCTACACTTTCTAAGAGATAGCAATGTTCATCCTGTTCTTTTAAAATTCTCAAAACCTGTATAGGCGTAGTGATATCAGAAAAGATTTCAGTTGAAACAGGAACACATTTGTATTCACCTGCTAATTTTTCAATTTCTTCATATTGAGGCCGAAACATATTTGTAATAACACTTTCTATGATTTTATACATTCAGTTTAAAAAATAATAAACTATGTGTCAAATGTTATTTTCGTACTCTTTTTAAATATAGATTTTATAATTTTATTCCCCAAATATTCACTAAAAAAGGAGCAGATAATAACATTGTCTGCTCCTTTTTATTACTTTATTCTTTAATTGCTTCTAAGCAATCCGGACAAATAGTTTCATGACCTTCATCAGTACATAAATCTGCGTACTTCCAGCATCTTTCGCACTTTTGACCTTTTGCCTTAGTAACCCAAGCTGTATATCCGTGTTCAATATGTTCACTTAATACATCCTCCGGTTTAACGTCCGAAACAACTGCTTGTGAAGTAATAAATATCGACTTAAATTCAGAAGCATATTTTTCAAGGAGTATTTTATTTTCACCGGTAACGGTTACACCAACCTCAAGAGAGCTGCCGACAACTTTGCTGCTTCTTAGTTTTTCAATTGCTTTCGTGACGGTTTCACGAAGTTTCATAATTTCCGTAAAGTCTTCATTAATTTCAGAATTTGTCCATTTTTCATTTATTACGGGCCAATCGGAAAGAATGATACTTTCCGGTTTACCAACCTTTTGGGCAGCAGGTGTATTTTGCCAAATATCTTCCGCCTGATGAGGCATTACAGGAACTAATATTCTGTTAAGAGCAGAGCAAATTTCATATAAAACTGTCTGACATGCCCGTCTTGAAAGTGATTTTTTACCCGCAGTATAGAGTCTGTCTTTCACAATATCAAGGTAAAAAGCACTCAAATCAACAGCGGCAAAATTTTGAAGACATTGGAAATACTTATAAAATTCGTACGCTTCAAAAGCATCGGTAACATTTGTAATAAGTTCATTTAATTTGTGAAGAGCAAACTTATCAAGCGGTTTTAAATCTTCATATTGAACATAATCTTTTGCAGGGTCAAAATCGTAGAGATTACCGAGCAAAAATCTTGCAGTATTTCTTGTTTTTTTGAAAATTTCAGAAAGCTGTTTAATAATATTGTCACCAATTTTAATATCATTTCTGTAATCGACGGAAGCAGCCCAAAGCCTTAAAATATCTGCACCGTAATTTTTGATAATATCATCGGGTCTGATATAGTTACCCAATGATTTTGACATTTTTCTTCCGTCTTCACCAAAAACAAACCCGTGGGTTAAAACCTCTTTATACGGAGCAATTCCTCTCGTTGCCATAGCTGTTAAAAGAGAAGATTGGAACCAACCTCTGTGTTGATCGGAACCTTCAAGATATAAATCAACAGGAAGCTCGCAAAGCTCATCTTTTCTTGCTTCTACAACAGCTCTGTGAGTAACTCCCGAATCAAACCATACATCCATAATATCTGTTTCTTTGTCAATATTATCGCTATGGCAATCAGGACAAGTGAAACCCTCCGGAAGTAATTCTTTTGCCGTATATTTTACCCAGGCATCAGAACTTTCTTTTTCAAAAATTTGAGCAACCTTTTCAATC
This sequence comes from Candidatus Gastranaerophilaceae bacterium, assembly GCA_051875035.1. Taxonomy (GTDB): domain Bacteria; phylum Cyanobacteriota; class Vampirovibrionia; order Gastranaerophilales; family Gastranaerophilaceae; genus RUG841. The sequence goes on from JBJEGL010000291.1 coordinate 3,248, forward strand.
GTTTCTTTTGTAACAATCGGCTTGCCGCAATCTTTGCAATAGAATACGGGAATAGGAACCCCCCATGCTCTTTGTCTTGAAATGCACCAATCGGAACGATTTTCTACCATGTTGGAAATTCTTGCTTCTCCGGAAGCAGGAATCCAGTGAACATTCTTAATTGCTTCAAGTGTTTCTTTTCTGAATTTATCAACTTTTACAAACCATTGTTCTGTCGCTCTGTACATAACAGGATTTTTACATCTCCAGCAGTGAGGATAGCTGTGAACTATATCCCCGGAAGCCATCAAAGCTTTTGCTGCAGTTAATTTGTCAATTACTATAGAATTTCCTTTGTAATACGGAACACCGATTAAATCCTCATCATCAAATTTATCTGATTTTACCCAAACGCCTTTTGCATTAAGTGGAGAGAAGGTTTTAATATCATATTTACAGCATACTTCCCAGTCCTCAAGACCGTGTCCGGGTGCAGTATGAACACATCCGGTACCTGCATCAAGAGTAACGTGGTCACCACATATAATAACGGAATTTCTATTATACAAAGGATGTTTTGTATTCATTAACTCAAAGTCTTTTCCAACTGCTGTTCCAACAATTTTTATATCACTTTCTTTACGGTTTATACCTTGTAAAAAAGCTCCCAACAAATCAGTTGCAACAACATAATTTTCACCATCCAATTCAAAAATTGAATATTCATATCTTGCATTCATAGATATTGCAAGGTTAGAAGGAATTGTCCAGGGTGTTGTTGTCCAAATAACCGCATATAAAGGCTTATCTGAACTTATATTTGCTTTTTCGTAAACTTTCTTTTTATCTTCAGCGTTAAACAAGAATCTTACATAAATTGATGTTGATGTATGATCTGCATATTCAACTTCTGCTTCTGCCAAAGCAGTTTCGCAAGAAGCACACCAGTATACAGGTTTTAAGCCTTTTTCAATATATCCTTTTTCATACATCTCTCCGAATACTCTTACTTGTTCTGCTTCAAATTCGGGATTAATTGTCAAATACGGATGTTCCCAATTTCCGAGAACACCTAATCTTTTGAATTCGCTTTCTTGTCCTTTTAAATTTTTATGAGCAAATTCACGGCATTTTTCTCTTAATTCTAACGGAGTTAAGGCTTCTCTGCCGCCTTTTACTTTCTTCACAACAGCATTTTCAATCGGGAGTCCATGCCCGTCGTATCCCGGAACATAAGGTGAATAATATCCTCTTTGTGACTTATATTTAATTAGAATATCTTTCAAAATCTTATTTAAAGCAGTACCGACGTGAATCTTTTCGGAGCTCAAGTAAGGAGGACCATCGTGCAAAACGAACTTGTTTGTTTTATCTCTTTGAGCAAGATTTTGTTCGTAAACATGTTTTTCTTCCCACCAAGATTGAGTCTTAGGTTCTTTATTAATAGCATTTGCTCTCATTTCAAGTGTAGTTTGAGGCAAATTTAACGTATCTTTGTATTCTTTTTTTTCGTCAGACATATCGACTCCATAAATGCTTTTTTATTAACAAACAACATTTTATTACAAAAATAAAGAAAATGGTTTTTATAAAAAATTTTATTGCAAATTCTAAAATATAAACTTATCAAAACAATCAAATTTTTGATAAATTTTAATCTCCCATACTGAAAAATAATATAGTATCTGTCTAATATCCGTAATGTTCACGTTTTTGTAAGTATTCACGAACATAATTTAATGCAGATTGAACAATTCTTGTAATTCTTGAAGAAGATAAACCAACTTGAGCAGCAATTTCTTTAACCTGCATATTTCTGTAAAAACGATATTCAACAATCGTTCTGTCCTTTTGAGGAAGTGTTGCAATAGCTTCTCTTATAACCCTGCCAAGTTCTGAAATTTCCGCTTTTTCATCAGGAAGTGCAGAAGTATCTTTTATAAAATCAAAAGGAGAATCATTTTCCGAATTAGCTTGTTGCAAACTATCAATAGATAAAATAGTCGTATAAATTGCTTCTCGAACTTTATGAGGAGATATCTTTTCACCTTCTTCTCCGGATAATTCTGAAGAACCACCCTCAACATCACCTTCGCCGTCTTCGGCAACTTTTGTATTTTTGAGAGAATACCATTTATAACGATTTCTAAGTTCGTTTCTAATCGCCCAACGAACCGCAGTCGCAATATAAGCATTGTTATATCTCGCAAGCTGTTGTTCTGTTTTTCCTTTTATCATTGTCTGGATAGCAATAGTTCCAATGCTGACTAACTCCTCATATTCCACCATATGAGAAGGTATACGCCGCTGTTCCACTTTAGCAACTTTTTCTATTAATTCA
>JBJEGL010000292.1:0-5508 GCA_051875035.1 Candidatus Gastranaerophilaceae bacterium
CAACTCCGGCTGTATACAATTTCTTCTTTATAAATTTTCTGATTTTTGCGTCTTCGACTAAAAATTCCGGATAATTATTTTTCTTTGCATACCATGTACTTGACCAAGGTTGAATTATGCCTACTCGAAATCCTGTCGGATGTGTCTTTTGTCCCACTGTTTTTCTCCTATTTATTATCCGATACTTTTACTGTCAAATGAGAAGAACGTCTTAAGCGTTTGTATATTCTTCCTTGTGCTCTCGGCTTTCCTCTTTTCAACGTTGTGCTTTCATCCGCATATATTTCAGAAACTTTTAATTGTTCTGCGGTCATACCGGATTTTTCAGCAGCATTCGCTACTGCCGCATTCAAATTCTTTTCGACCATTCTCGCCGCAAAATAGGGCATGAATTTTAAGATTTTTCTTGCTTCTGTGACCGATTTACCACGCACTACATTTATTACTCTGCGTAACTTTCGTGCCGGCATTCTTATATCTTTTTGTATTGACTTTGCTTCCATGATTAACCCCTCTTTGCCGTCTTATCTTGAGAACCTGCATGTCCTCTGAATAATCTGGTCGGAGCAAATTCACCAAGTCTGTGTCCAACCATTTGTTCGGTTACATATACCGGAACATGGGTTTTGCCGTTATGTACCGCTATTGTATGTCCCAACATTTCCGGAATTATCATTGATGCTCTGGACCATGTTTTGATAACTTTCTTTTCACCGGCAGCATTCATTTTTTCGATTTTTGATTGAAGCGCAGGTTGAACAAAAGGTCCTTTTTTAAGTGAACGAGCCATTTATATTCTCCTTATCCGCGTTTTCTGTCTCTGACTATTAATCTGCCAGATAACTTCTTCTTGTTTCTTGTCTTGATGCCGAGTGCCGGTTTACCCCAAGGTGTCTTAGGATTTCCGCCGGGACCTGTTTTACCTTCACCACCACCGTGCGGGTGATCGCAAGGGTTCATCGTTACACCTCTTACTGTCGGTCTGACACCTAAGTATCTCGTACGACCTGCTTTTCCGATTTTTTGGTTTTTGAATTCAGCATTTCCAAGAACTCCTACTGTTGCAAGACATTCTTTTCTGACCATTCTCATTTCTGAGCTTGCCATTTTTAGTGTTACATAATTGCCTTCTTTTGCCATCAATTGTGCAGCACCGCCTGCTGTTCTAACCATCTTGCCCCCTCTGCCGGGTTCAAGTTCTACGCAGTGTACCATCGTACCTAACGGTATCATTTCCAACGGAAGTGCATTACCTGTTAAAATATCCGCATTCGGACCCGAAACGATTGTATCGCCTACATTCAATCCGTGCGGTGTTAAGATATATCTCTTTTCACCATCTGCATATACAACAAGTGAAATTCTTACGTTTCTGTTCGGATCATATTCGATAGTCTTTACAACTGCCGGAACTCCGAATTTTTCTCTTTTGAAATCTACTACACGGTATGCTCTTTTATGTCCGCCACCTTTATGACGGCATGTGATTCTACCTGTATTGTTTCTTCCTGCAGTCTTTCTGAGGCACTTCAATAATGATTTTTCCGGTTTATCTGTCGTTACTTCAGCAAAATCACTTTTGGTCATTCCTCTTTGACCCGGAGATGTAGGATTTATTTTTCTGATTGCCATTGCTTACTATGCCCCCGTTAATTCTTCCAAAGGTTCGCCTTCAATCGTTACGATTGCTTTCTTTCCGGATTGCGTTCTTCCAACAGAATATCCTACTCTCTTTGCATGCGAAGGACGATATACTGTTGTTACCTTTGTTACCTTTCTGCCCGGATATGCAGCTTCAATAGCTTGTGCGATTTCTACTTTTGTAGCTGTCGGCAACACTTCAAATGTATATTTGTTCATTGCTGTCGCTGCCATTGATTTTTCTGTTATTATTGGACGCTTAATTACGTCGAATAATTTTTCCTTGTTCTGTTTTACGTTACTCATTATTTCGATAACCTTTCAGTTATTTCATTGACTGCAGCTTCTGTCAACACAACCGAGTCTGCTTCCAATAAGTCTTTTACGTTTAAGTTTGAAGGAAGTATTACCTTTACTGAAGGTATATTTCTCGATGCTAATTCTAAGTGAGCATTTTCTGCTGCCTTAGTATCTGCTACTATAAGAACTTTTCCTTCTACATTGAGCGACTTCAACGCTTGAGTCATTAACTTGGTCTTCGGTTCCGTTATTTGTGAAAAATCTTTTACCAATACCGTGTTTTCTACTCTTGCTGAAAGTGCTGATCTGAGAGCAAGTCTTCTTGCCTTTTGCGGCATTTGGAATGAATAATCCCTCGGTTTTGGTCCAAAGATTACTCCACCACCTTCAAACAACGGGCTTCTTGTTGAACCTGCTCTGGCTCTGCCTGTTCCCTTTTGTTTCCAAGGCTTTCTTCCACCACCTGAAACTTCTGCTCTCGTTTTTGCACACGCTGTTCCTTGACGACCATTATTTAATTGTCTTCTTACTGCCATGTGCATTACATGAATATTAGGTTCAACTCCGAATACCTTTTCATCTAAAGATATTTGTCCGACCTGTTTTCCGTCTGTACTTAATATTGAAACTTCTTTTGCCATTGTTTTCATTCCTTCTTATTAAGAGTTCCATTTAACTCTTGAGGGTACTACGGTAACTAATTTACCTTCCGGACCCGGTACCGAACCTTTTACCAACAACAAATTGTTTTCGTTATCTACTTTTACAACTGTTAATTTGGTTATTGTAACTTTTTCATTGCCCATGTTTCCAGCCATTCTCTTACCTTTGATAACTCTGCCTGGAGTTGTGCCGGCACCGATTGAACCAGGTTCTCTGTGATTCTTTGAACCATGACCCATCGGTCCTCTTGAAAAGTTCCATCTCTTTACTGTACCTTGAAATCCTTTACCAACTGATTTTCCGGTTACATCAACTTTTTCTACGTTTTCTAATACGGACAAATCAATCTTTTGACCAATTTCATAGGCTTCCGGATTATCTACTCTGAATTCTTGAAGGTGTCTGAAATTTTCAAGTTTATTCTTTGCAAAATGACCGATTTCTGCCTTTGTTAAGTGCTTTTCCTTTGCAGGAACTACACCTGTTTGAATAGCATTATATCCGTCTGTATCTATTGTTTTTACTTGTGTCACTGTTAAAGGCTCTACCTGTATAACAGTTACGGGAATTGCAAGACCGTTTTCGTCAAAAACTTGGGTCATTCCCAATTTTTTTCCTATTACTCCGAGTGTCATTTTGTACCTTTCTTCTTGTGAGCGCTGCGTTAACCTTCGGACTCGCAGATCACATTCAATCTCGGGGGAGTTCCCTGTTCAATTGTATGTGATTAAGTTATCATCTATAACTTAACTTCAATGTCCACACCTGCGGGCAAATCCATTCTGCTGAGTTCATCTGTCGTTTGTGCCGTAGGTTCGTATATATCTATTATTCTCTTATGAGTTCTCATTTCAAAATGTTCTCTTGACTTCTTGTCTACGTGAGGACTTCTTAAAACACAATATACACGTCTTTTTGTCGGCAACGGTATCGGACCTGCCACTTTCGCATCAGTTCTCTTTGCCGTTTCAACGATTTTTGCGGCGGAAACGTCTATAAGCTTATGGTCATATGCTTTTAAGCAAACTCTTATTCTTTGTCTCTTGCCGTTACTCATTTTGTCTTCTACTTTCTTTTTTTGCCTTTACTTCCGACTTTGCCATGCAACATGAATATTGCCGACATTATCGGCAATTTCTAATCTATATTAAACATGATTTGTCGTCAACTACCATTTTTTAAAAATGTAAATTTTCCTTCACATTTGAAAATATTATTTTTTATTAGCCATAAACATTACTTGAAGAAAAAATTTTTACTTATTATAAAAAGTATAAAAAATCTTTCTAACAATAATTTTTTTGCAGACAGTTAGACTTTGAGACCAGTTTAGTGTGACGGACAGGTAATGATAAACCCTGAGTCACAGTATCAATATATGTCCTACCTTAACGATATAACATAATTTTATTAAAAAACATTTTTGAAAATTTAATTTAAAAAGATATAAAACCATTCCGAATAAAATCTACTATTCTTTATTTTTGGATATAATGTCATAAGATTTTCAATACCCGTGTTTGGTTTCGTATTAGTTATCATAGTTTTTTGTGTTTGAGAATGAAGTGTCAAAAGATTAATTTCGGGAATATTACCGAACCTTAATTGTGTTGCATTTCCTATACCGCTTGAAACATATAAATGTTTATTATTTTCAACAATATAACCTTTTACAAATCTTTGATTATATACGGAAGGTATAAATAATCCGCCGATAAAAGGAAGATAAACCTGTCCTCCGTGGTTATGACCAGAAAGAGTCAAATTTACCCGCTGCGGAATTTTTGGAAAAACATCCGGATTATGAACCAAAAGAATAACAGGTTCATTATACGGTATTTTTGAAGTAATATTTAATATGCTTTTTTAGAATTATGTCCCCAGGAATCGTTTAGACCTACAATATTACAAATGCCGTTTGAAGTATTAATTAACCATAAAATGCACGTTACGAATAAAAAAGCAACTACGACTGTTTTTATTTTACATATTTGCATATAAAAACCTATTGATTAATAAGGATAAGTATATCATAGCTGTTAATCTATGTCATTATTGTTCGTTTTTGTTTATTTTTTGTTTACCGTTTTTATGTTATAATAAATCTATGAAAAAAGTTAAAATTACTGTTTTAAGAAAAACATTTCAGGAAGATTTAGCCAAAGAATACGGTGTTGAAAATCTTAAGCCTTGTTCTATGTTCAAGGAAGGACAAGTTTTCTATGCAGATTGGGCAAAACCTGATAACTTTTGCGATGAAGCTTGGAAAGCCATTTATCAATATGTTTTTGCTTTGGCTCATGGTGCAGAATTATTTTATTATCAAGACTGGATAAAAACACCCGGCGTTGCAATTTGTTCTTGTAATGACGGTCTAAGACCCGTTATTTTTAAATTAGAAGTAACTGATGAAGACTCAAAGGCTTAAATTTCTTTGTCAAATTAAAGAATTTTTACCAGTTTTGAATTTAAAATACAGACTATCAGATTTTTGTCGTCTGTAAAATAAGGTTGTACCCAACGAATGAACCGGCTTTCTCTTATATATCAAGCAGTTTTATAGGATAAACTTTATCATCTGCTGTTCACAAAAATAATAAGATGGACTTACCTAATTGCTTATTATGTCTAAAAAATACTTAATAGTTTCCGAGTAGTATCTCTTAATTCATACTATTATTAGAATATAATCTTCAGATTATATTTGCCGAACTTCGTTGAAGTATTACAGATGAAGGTTTTGCGATTATTCTACCACTAAAAGCACCTAATAAAATATCTATTTCTGTTCTGCAAAAGTGATTTTTTCTGTATTTTCATTTATCAATGCAACAGCATTGCTTACGGCTATTCCTCCTCTTACGGAAGGATTATTAACAATTCTTCCGTTAATTTGCATTGTTA
>JBJEGL010000293.1:0-5501 GCA_051875035.1 Candidatus Gastranaerophilaceae bacterium
CATCTTCTATCAAGGAATTATGAAAGTTTCTTAAAAGAAAAACATTAATTAAGAATCCGGAATAAAAAAAGAGGTAAATGATGATTACCTCTTTTTTTTATGCTATAATCAGCGTGTAAAGTCATACAAGCAAAGGAAATAAAATGAAAACAGAACTTATTATGGTTGGACCCCCGGCGAGTGGAAAAGGAACTCAAACAAAGAAACTTGCAGCTGAAACAAATTTAAAACATGTTGACACTGGTTCAATGTTAAGAGAGGCTGTAGCTTCGGGAACAGAAGCTGGTAATATTGCAAAAAGTTATATGGATAAAGGTCAGCTTGTTCCTGTTGAAATTGTTGCAAGAATTATAAAAGAAAGACTTTCAAAAGACGATTGCAAAAACGGTTTTATTTTGGATGGTTTTCCGAGAAGTCTTGAACAGGCAGAAATATTAGATAAAATTTTAAAAGAAATTGATGGTAATAATGAAGTAAATTTAAAAGTTGTATATTTTGATATTCCTATAGATAACCTTATAGAAAGAATTGTAAACAGACGTTCTTGTCCTGATTGCGGAGCAATTTTTAATATAAAAACAATGACATTAAAAAATGAAGGTAAATGCGATAACTGCGGAGCAGAACTTATACAAAGAGCAGATGATAATGAAAAAACTGCAAAATCAAGATTTAACACTTACTTTGAACAAACGGCACCTCTGATTGATTTGTATGATAACAGAAATGTTTTAGTTAAAATTAATGCAGCAGGAACAATTGACGAAGTATATGAAAATCTTAAGGCGGCGATAAAATAATGGCTGTAAAAAGAAAATCGAGTTATGAAATAAAATTAATGAGGGAAGCAGGCAGAGTTGTTGCACTTGTTCATCAGGAAATGAAAAATGTAATTCAACCTGGTGTAACAACAAAGTATTTAGACAAAGTTGCTTATGAAGTCATAAAAGACAATAAATGTGAGCCGTCCGAACTCGGTTATTGCGGTTTTCCGGCAAGTATTTGTGCTTCTGTTAATGATGAAGTTGTTCATGGAATTCCTTCAGACAGAGTACTAAAAGACGGAGATATTATAACGATTGATGTATGTGCTACATACCGCGGATATATTGGAGATTCAGCTTGGAGCTATGGGGTTGGAGAAATTTCCGATGAGAACAAACGGCTTTTAGAAATGACGGAAAAATCTTTATATGCGGGGCTTGCTCAATTCAAATCGGGCAATCGGCTTGAAGATGTTGCAGGTGCAATTGAAGATGTTGCAAATGAAAATCAACTTGGAATAATTCGTAATTATGGTGGTCATGGTGTTGGAGCCGATATGCATGAAGAACCTTTTGTTTATAATTACAGAACAAATAATCCGCTTATATTAAAATCTGGTATGACGATTGCGATTGAACCAATGTTGACTCTCGGAGGAGATGATGTTATCCAATTGGATGACGGATGGACAGTTGTTACAAAAGATCACTCATTTGCAGCTCACTTTGAACATACTTGTCTTGTAACAGACAACGGTGCTGATATTTTGACTAAATTATAATTAATAGGCTATAGTGTTATAAAAGGAAAATTAAAATGATTCAGATGCGGGTAATGGGAATAGCTATCGATACAAGGACAGGAAATCCTATTGTTGTTTTAAATGATTTGGATAACAGAAAAGCACTTCCTATTTGGATAGGTTCGGCTGAGGCAAGTTCTATAATAAGAAAAATTGAAAATATAAAAGTTATGCGTCCTATGACACATGATTTGACAATCAATTTTATTAAGGCAACAGGGTATGATATTGAAAAAATTGAAATTAATGATGTTGATAATGAAACTTATTTTTCAACAGTATTTCTTTCAAACCGAGAAGGTAATGTTTTGGAAATTGATGCGAGACCGTCCGATGCAATTGCACTTGCCATAAGAGCGGACGCACCTATTTATGTTACTGAAAATGTACTTATGGATGGATCTGTTACCTGTGATGCACAAAAGGATGAAGAAGAAGCTCAAGAGTTTAGAAACTTTGTTCAAAGCATTAAACCGTCTGATTTTGAAAGATTACTTAAAGATCACGGAGAAACCGACAGTTAAATGCATATTTTGGGGAAATTATATCAAGATTTAGCGGTATTATTTGCTTCAAATATTCCTTTAATAATCATTTTAGTTGCAAAAGTTTTTTTTAATAAAAAATTCTCTACTAAATATTTTTTAATTTTTCTTATTTTAACAATTATCATAACGATAGCAGAATTTGTATATTTTCCAAGTGAGTTTGATGAATTTTTTGAATTAACTTTGTTTGAAAGATTAAACAACCATCTTGCCGAGTTATTGTGTTTAGCCGGTCAATTTTTTACTAAATTTTTTATCTATGCTTTTCCTATCTTTTTCATAGTTAGTTTAGTTTCCTTTATTAAAACAAAAGACAAAAATATAATTAAAAAATTTTTTATTTCATTATTAATAATTCTTCCTTTTGTATTTATTCATTATCCTTTTTTTATTTTTCCATTAATCAAGAAAAATAATTATGAAAATAACAAAAATGCGTGTAAATATATCGCCGATAAAAGTATTTTACCCCCGGTAAAGGCAATGTATGCATATTTAGCTGCAATGGATATAGAATTTGATTATACATCTAAAAAATCTCAAATTAATACAGAAGATGCAAATAATTTAATCGAAGATTTTATAAAATATAAAACAATATCTAATCAATTAGTCGGTTATTCTTATCCTGAGGTGATATTTTTGACATCTGCTAAAAGATTTGATGATGCTCTTACTTTTTTAGGCAAAATTGAAGAAAGAACAAAACAGATCGATCCTTATAGAGTTAAAATTTATATCGCTAAAAAAGAATATAAAAAAGCACTCGATTATGCTAATAAAATAAATTATAAATATGATAGTATTAAATATTTGGATTATGCAAAAATATATACCGGTCTAAATCAATTTGACAAAGCATTTTGGGCGTTAGAACAGTTCAAACAGGCACCAAAAAACAGACCTATGGATGCTGTATATTCTTCTGCAAGAATATACATAAATTATAAAGCAGGAAATTATGAACTTGCTCAGCAAGAATTTGTAGAATTTAAAGAAAAATACAGATACCGAGATAAAGATAAATATACTTTTGAAGATTTTCTTCAGGAAATCGATTTTTAATTGCTGTTAGTTTTCAATAGATACAATATGTTTATAACAACAGCTAAATTCCTATGGGAGTTACTTTATCTAATCCAAAAAATTTCGGGTATGCAGATTTTTGATTTTTTAATTTTTTCCTGTTTCTTTTTAAACCAAGAGAGCATAATCCTATTGGTGATTCGTTTTTGAAAATTTTAAATAAATTTGATTTTGCAAAGTCCATTTACAGCTCCTTTGTTGTATGATAACATGTATCTTAGTTTTAATGATATCGAAAAAAAAATCAATAAAGAAAGAGGAAATTTATGGCAAAAGTTACTAAAGAAATGAGCATTATTGATATAGTTCAAAATCATCCTGAAACACTTGAAATATTTGCAAAATATGGTATGGGTTGTATTGGTTGTGCTGCTGCAAAATTTGAAAATTTAGAAGCAGGTGCTAAAGTTCACGGTTTTGATGCTGATGAAATGGTAGCAGAAATTAATCAAATGATTGGTGAATAGTAGTTTTCAATAACAAATAAAAAAGACTTCGGGTTTATTTTACCCGAAGTCTTTTTTAGTATTATCTATAATTTGTAAATTGCAGTGGAGTATCGTATTTATCTTCATTTGTACGCATTAATTTTATAACTTCCTGCAAGTCGTCACGGCTTTTCCCGGAAACTCGAACTTGATCTCCCTGAATAGCTGCCTGAACTTTTAATTTTGAGGCTTTTACATCAGCAACTATTTTTTTAGCAAGCTCCATATTCAAACCTTTCCTAAGGTTAAATACTTGACGAACATTTCCGCCCAATGCATTTTCGACAGGGGAAGCATCTAATATTTTAATACTTAAATTACGTTTTATCATTTTAGATTGAAGAATATCAACAATATTTTTTAGCTTCATATCATCTTTAACAGTAATTGTAATTGATTTATCCGAATCAAGAATAACTTCCGCCCCGCTGTCTTTTAAATCAAATCTTGATGTAATGTCCCTTTTTACCTGATCAACAGCATTAACCAGCTCTTGTCTGTCAAATTCCGAAACTATATCAAAACTGCAATCTTTTGCCATATAAATCCTTTCTGTTTTTAATTACTGCCTATCGTTCTTAATGCTTCTCTTAATGTAGTATTAGACTGAATTGCATATATCTTTTCTAAAGCCCATTGCACATTTTGGCTGTATTCATCTTTTGAAATATAGCCCCGATTTTGAGCTTCTGATAATCCGTCTTTTACAATTTTATGCATTTTTACAACCGAATGATTATCTAAAACATGAATAGGACGGACAAAATAAGACATCAAACTGCCGCATTCCGTATCTAATATATTATACAACTGCTTTAATACTGACTTTGCATCAGAAAGTTGAAGTTTCATATAATTTAAAAGTTGAGTTTTACTTCCATGTCTGTATATATAATCACCCATAATGCCGACCGGTTGTTGATAAAAAAGAAGTTCCTGTTTTTTTATATCTTCTTCTTTTGTTATGTTTTGCTTTTCTAAAATTTGTCTGAATATTTCTTCCGTATAATAATTCTGCAATTTGATAGTTCCGTCATAATAGATACTCGCAGGATTTTTATAGAGTAAATAGTTAATAGTTTCATTTATATATTTATCAATATCACTCTTTGGAATATTTAAACTTTCCGCTAATAAAGCTTTATCACTGCTCTTAATAAACGTATTGCGAACAGGACGAAATTTTATCAAAGGGCGTTTTGAAATAATTCCTTCATATTCTTGTTTTGATATGCACAAATTAGGAATAAGACTACCGTTAGAAAAATTATCTTTATTAGAAGTTTTTTGTATTTTAATTTTGCTTTTAATTTCTTCTGCAGCAATTTTTTCTTTTATTGCACTATTTTGCTGAGCTTGGACAGATTTCGCAAATTCAGTATCAGGCTGTATAAATTGTTTTTGTTGTAAAATTTTAAGTATTTCGTCACTCATAAAACTACTCCGTTTAATAACGAGATTTTTCTTCATAATTTAATAAAAGGGATTGTTGTTTAATATATTTTTGTACAGCAGGTGTAATTATTAAATCAGGTTCATTATTGCAAAATTCATCAAGCATAGTTATTTCAATACGTGTTTCACCTTTTGCTCCGTACAAAAGAGCTATCATAATATCATCAAGACTGTTTTTTCGGTTTTTTTTATGATAACTGAGCATTGCATCTATTTTATCCTGTTTGCCGTACGTTTCTACTAAATTTAAATAATATTCAAAGTTCAAAGGATATTTTTTGATTGCATTTCTGAAATTTGATTCGGCAAGTTCCGGATATCCAATTGTCATGTAAGTTCTTCCTAAGTTATTATAAT
>JBJEGL010000294.1:0-5466 GCA_051875035.1 Candidatus Gastranaerophilaceae bacterium
TAAATCTGCAAATTTCTGATAAAGAGTTTATAGAAAGAAATGAAAATAAAATAAAAATAAGAATTACAGATTCGGGAACTCCTATTCGGGCAAGTGAAATGCAATATGTTTTTAATCCCTATTATCAACCTGACAAGAAAAATCGTACGGCTCTTATAAAAAGTTTAGGAATATGTATCGTCGGTAATCTTATTGGTCAGATGAACGGTCATATTTCTGCCGAAACCGATACTTCAGGATTTACAATTATTATTCCGACGGATAAAAAAATTGAACCTGATGTAAAGGTTGAATAATATGGCAAATGTTAAACTTCAAAATGTTTCAAAAATATATGATAATCAAAAAAAAGTAATCGACAATGTAAGTTTAGAAATAGAAGATAAAGAGTTTCTTGTACTTGTCGGTTCTTCCGGCTGCGGAAAATCAACGTTATTAAGAATGATAGCCGGTCTGGAAGAGATTACTGACGGCAATATTTTGATTGGTGACAAAATCGTAAATAATATACATCCTAAAGACAGAGATATTTCGTTTGTTTTCCAGAGTTATGCTCTGTATCCGCACATGAGTGTTTATGAAAATATGGCATTTCCGCTTAAAATGCGTGGATTTAAAAAGGATATTATTGATAAAAAAGTAAAAGAAACCGCTGATTTTTTGGGTCTTAAAGAACTTTTGGACAGAAAGCCGAAACAATTATCAGGCGGACAAAGACAAAGAGTTGCCTTAGGCAGAGCAATTGTACGAGAACCAAAAGTTTTCCTTATGGATGAACCTCTGTCGAATTTGGATGCGAAACTGCGTTCAAAAACCAGAGCGGAATTGAAAAAACTGCATGAGAATTTAAAAACAACCTTTATTTATGTTACTCATGACCAAACTGAAGCGTTAACTTTAGGGGATAGAATTGCTGTCATAGATAAAGGTGTTATACAACAGGTTGATACGCCGGAAGTTATATATAATCAACCTGCAAATGTATTTGTCGGCGGATTTTTGGGTTCTCCGCCAATGAATTTTATTAAGGCAGAGATTAAAGACAACCAAATTTGTATAAATGATAAATCTTTTGAACTTAATGAAGAACAAAAACAATTATTATCCGGCAGAAAAGAAATTATCTTAGGTATAAGAGCCGAAAAATTTCACGAAATAAACGGTAATTTTAATTTTACCGCAAAAGTCAGAATTACGGAAATGCTTGGAAGTAAAAAGATAGTTTATGTTGACTGCAACGGCAGTGAATGTCTTGCGGAAATGCCTTCGGAAGGACATTATGGAGAGGAAGTAACATTAATTATTGATACGAAAAATATATTATTTTTTGATCCTCAAACTGAAATGAGAATAGGATAAGGAAGAAAAAATGCTTTATAAAAGTTGTGATTATGTAGAACATGGGATTTTATTTTCAACAAATTCAGTATGGCATTGTTGTCATCTTGTAGGCAGAGGTTTTGATTCGGAAAAAATTTGTGATTTTGACGGCAAAAATATTGATATAGAAAAAATAAAAGAAGTAAAACGCCAAAAAAGGGAAGCTCATAAAAGAGGGGAATTTTCTCATTGTTGTCAAAATTGTATATATTTAAGAGAACAAGACTGGGATGAAGAAGAATACGTAAATCAAATTTTCCTTTCTCATTGGACGAAATGTAACAGTAATTGCCAATATTGTTTTACGGCAAAAGATAAAAAATATTTTAATTCATATAAAGAATATCCTATAATTCCTATTTTAGAGGAAATGAAAAAGCAAAATTATATAAAATTTGACGGTACTGTATGGATAACCGGCGGTGAAGCAACAGAACTTAAAGAGTTTGATAATATAATCAAGTTTTTTGAAAGTAACGATGAAAAACATTATTTTATTCAATCTTCAGGAATAAAGTATTCAAAATCTATAGAGAAGATTTTAGAAAGCGGTAAAGGAGAAGTGAACATTTCTCCGGATTCGGGCTGTAAAGATACTTATAAAAAAATCAAAAAGGTTAATAAATATAATAATGTATACGACAGTATTAAAAAGTACAATAAAAAAACACATGAAAACAGTGTTTTTGTTTCAAAATATGTCATTATACCGGATGTAAATGATAATATCAGAGATGTTGATTTATGGTTAAAAGCTTGTTTTGATGCACAATTAAAGCATGTTGCGATGGATATGGAATCAAGTTACATGCAAATGTATCCTAAAAGAATACCGGAAGCTATACCGCAGATTATAGAACATGCAAAAAACCGCTGTTTGGAAATGAATGTGGATTTGCAGATATACAGCAATGCGGATCAATTGCTTCATAATTTAGAAAACGGTACTTGTGCGTTAATAAAACCCAATCCCGTAAAGAGGGAATATTTAAGCTGCGGAGAATTTTTACATACACTGTGTTTTATGCCGGAGGGATTAAGACATTGTATGTATATGGACCCGAATAATGCTCCTCCTGTTATTTCGATAGCTCCGGAGAAGGCGGTTAATCCTGATTACATTTTTGAGGTTAAGCATGAAACTGAAAAACTCCGTATGGAAGGCAAAATGGATAAGAATTGTCAGAAATGTTTTCTTGCTTGCAAAAAGGTGCACGATAACCAGGATTACATAAATAAAGTTCTTATTTCTCATAAGCAAGACTGTAATGCTTCTTGCCTGTTTTGTTATAACAAATTTGATGAGGGTGTAAAATTTAATCCTTATCCGATTTTGCCTCAACTTGAAGCTTTTAAAGAATACTTTAAAAACGGATGCGAAATGCATTTTGGGGGTGGGGAACCGACAATCTGGGAAGAATTTGAAGAAATTATTGATTTTGCAATAAGAGAAAACTTTACAAAAATTTTTATCGCTTCAAACGGAAGCAGATTTTCGCAAAAACTTGCAAATGCAATGAAAATGGGTAAAGTTCAACTTGTTATAACAACAGATATTGCAAACTCCGCATTGTATAAAAATCTTAAAGGGTTATCTTTTGAAGAAGTTACGGAAAATATCAAAAAATATCTTGAATATGACGTAACAGGGCAATCTATACAGGATAAATATATTATTGTTCCAAATATTAATGACAACGAAAAATACATACAAGAGTGGGTTGAATATAATGAAAATCTTGGCGTAAAAAACCTTGCTATTGATATTGAAGCAGTATTTTTCTCTAAAAACAGAGGCAAAATATCTTCAAAATATAAAAATCTTGTTAAGTATGCTGAAAATTTGATTAAGCAAAAAGGGTTAAACTGTATATTGTACAATTTTGCTCAACAAATGCGGTATGATGATTCAAAATAAGTAATATTGTAAAAAACGAAATTATTTCAGAAGGATAAAAATGGAAAAGAAACGTATTTGCATGGCTCCGTTTTCGGAGGTGGAAATAGATGAACTCGGTAACTTAAATTGTTGCTGTATGCAGTATACAAACAATTATTCTTTCGGAAATATTTTTGAAGAAGGTTTTGATGCTGTTTGGAACGGAGAAAAAGCTAAACATTTTCGCCGGGACATAATTGCCGGAAAATATACGTATTGTAATACGGAGATTTGTAATTTCGGCAGGTTGAAACCGAGAAAATCGAGACCGTCTCTTACGGCTCCGTATCCCAAATATGTGACGATTGCTTATGATAATACTTGTAATCTAATGTGTATAACTTGTCGTGATGAAATTGTTCGTAAGTGTGATTTTACTAAAGAGGAATTAGAAAAAAATATTGAACAATATTATATGCCTATATGTAAAAAGGCGGAAGAATTGGTTCTAAATCCAATAGGTGAATGTCTTATAAGTAAGCATTCCAGAAGACTTATTCAGAAAGTTGCCGAAGAATATCCTAATATTAAATTCAATATAATGACAAACGGGATTGCCTGCAATGAAATTGTATTACAAAATTTAGGTTTAATTAATAAATTAGCAACAGTCCAGGTTTCTATACACGCTGCGACAAAAGAAACTTATAATAAAATTACCCGTACAGGCAATTTTGATTGTGTAATGAAAAACCTTAAATATTTGAGCCAAGAAAAGAAAAAAGGAAACATTCCCTGTGTAATCATGAATTTTGTTGTACATAGTTTAAATTATAAAGAAATGCCTGCTTTTGTTGAGATAGCAAAGGATTTGGATTTAGAAGTTTCTTTTTGGGAATTTCAAAACTGGCATAGCTGTGCTATGTCTGAAAATTATGAAAAATATACCGTATGGGATTGTCATCATCCTGAATATGCTGATTTTTTACAGGTACTTAAAAATCCGATATTTGATTATGAACAATGTGTTTTAAATACATTATTTTCTGATATGCGTAAAAAGATATTATCAGAGATTTAATTGTTTTATTAATTCGGGCAGGATTGCATCCCAGGCATTTTCGGCAGGGTGGTCTCTGTCTGGTGTTCTGTATTCTAAATTTCTGATTGGTTCTTTTGTTAAATCTTCTGCATTAATAACTATAAATCCCATAGATTTTAATTTTTCAATTTCATGCTCAGGTATATTTTCATTATCTGTGTTCATAAGGTCTGCACTCGGATAAAGTAAAATAACAAATTTAATGTCTTTATAATTCTTTTTGGCTTGTGATAATAATTCTGCCATTATCGCATTAAACAGTTTATAATCTGTATATTCATTCTCTCTTGTGATTTTTTCTATATACTTTTGAATTTGTTTTACTAAAAAAGAAGAATAGTAAATAGGAAAAATCGGTTTATTAATTTTTACAAGTTTATCATTTTTAAGTTTATAACGTTGGTTGACTTCGGTATCCAGATAATCCAGTTGATATGCGTACAATCTTGAAATGTGATAATCAACATAGACATAAATAATATATTCTACATCAGGAACTTGTTTTTGAATGATTCCTTTTTCAAACATATCCAAAGCAAGTTGAATACCGCCACCCGGAATGCCTCTTTTGTAGCAATCACGATCTGTTTGTTTATGTATTTTGTATGGTAGAGTTTGTTCATCTTTTAGGCCTGAACCATAGATATATGAACATCCTAAAAATAAAACTGGTCTTTTACGGGGGGGGGGGGTATTTTTATCAGCTGAAATATAATTTTTAAAATATACTTGATAACAATACGGATAAATATCTTTTATTGGCAATTTATAACGGAAATTTTGTATTAATCCTGCATTATGTTTTAAATTTAATTGATCTTTTATTTTTTTGTAATATTGGTAACCGCTTATCAATTCAGCAAAACACAAAATAAGAATAAAGCTTACTATATTTATTGTTAAGATTTTTTTCATAAAAATACCTTATGCTTTGACAAAAACTTATAAAAATAATTATACTAAATAAAATGTTAGAAAAGAATACTGTTTCAAAAATTTGTGTTTACCCTTTTTATCACGTTGAAATTGATTTTAACGGTGATGTGTATTGCTGTTGTCCCGAATTTACTAATTTTTATACTTTAGGGAATATTTTTGAACAATC
>JBJEGL010000295.1:0-5457 GCA_051875035.1 Candidatus Gastranaerophilaceae bacterium
CCATGTGCATACGATAATTTTCCCCTATTTCATCTTCAAGTTTTTTCTTGGCAAGCATAAAAACAGACATCATCTCAGGAGTCGGCTCTTTTGCAGAGACAGTTATTATAAGTGTTTTTTTTAGATTTCTGATTGAAGATAAACCATTAATTTCGTCAGGATCAATATTACTTATTAAATCAATTTTAGGAAAATTATTTCTCTCATCAGAATCCAAAGAATTCCAATATGGCATCAAAAGAGCTTGAAAAAGAGCTTGAATACAAGATAGTGATTCGGCAGAACCGATAACCGCTATTGTTTCAAATTTCCCTCTAACCAAATTTGCATATTCAAGAATTGATGAAATTTGTTCATTCACAAAATTGAAATCATTAAACCCAAAATCTTTATTCTCATTTTGCGAAAATAAATATCTTATTATCTCAGTAATTTTTTCGGAATAATTTGAAAATTCAAAGTCTAAATCAATACCGTTTTCAACTCCGACGACATCCTGTCCTACATTAGTATAATCAAACTTAATCATTATTTATATTTCTAAACTTGAAGCTACATCTGTTATTATTGTAACAAAATAAATAATAATTTAAAGTGTTACAAACACTATTTAAAATAAGATTTTTACAAATGTTTATCATATTTTATGCTAAAATCAAAGAATGAAAGAATTAGAATATATTGAAATTATTAAAAATACATTAACTAACAGCAGTTTTATAGGAAATGATTGTGCTGATTTGCAAGATATCGGGTTGTTTATAACACAAGATTCTCTGGTTGAAGGAGTACATTTTACACTTGCCACAACGACACCATACCAACTCGGTCAAAAAGCGGTTGCTGTTAATATAAGTGATTTAGCAACAACTTTATGTATACCTGAATACATTTCTGTAGGATTATCTGTTCCGAATACAATTTCCAACGAATTTATAAAAGAATTTTACAAAGGAATAGATTGTGCCTGCCAAAACTATCATGTTATTGTGACAGGCGGTGATATAACTGCTGCTGATAAAGTATATATATCTATAACCGCTCTCGGAAGAAGAAGACATTCCATTAATACGGGAAGAAATTTTGCAAAAGAAGGCGATTTTATAATTTCAACAGGCTTTTACGGAACAAGTGCGGCAGGTCTTTATGCTTTGCAAAACGGAATTAATGTTTCGGAATCCGTTTTATCAGCTCATTTAACTCCCGAAGCAAAAATAGAAGAAGCACATATAATCGGTAATCATATGGAAGAAAATCTTGCCGTAATGGATACTTCCGACGGATTAGCCGATGCTTTGTACAAAATTGCAAAAGCCTCGAATGTATCAATTGATGTGAATTTTGATGATATTCCGATATTACCCGAAGTAAAAGAACTTGCTCAAAAATCTTCAGTAGATATTAAAGATTGGGCATTATGGGGCGGAGAAGATTTTGAAATTTTATTTTCAGTACCGTACCATATATTTTCAATAATGGATATTACTAAATTTAAATACATAGGAAATGTAATCGCAGCGGAGAATAACATACCTATAGTAACTGTAAATGAAGATAACGGACAAAAAACAATTATAGATGAAAATCTTTTTAGAGATAAATCGTACAATCACTTTGGAGGATAAATGCCGATAGTTAAAGCAATTATCACTGCCGGAGGAACATCAAGAAGATTCGGAAATACAAATAAATTATTTGAAGATTTATGTGGAAAACCTGTTATACAACATTCGGCAGATTTATTTACAAAAATGGGCTTTGAAATAATAATTCCTTCACATTTGGATTTTATGAAGGATATCAAAACTCTTTTTGCAAAATATACCAATATAAAAGTAGTGCAGGGCGGAGAAACAAGACAGCAATCAGTATATAAAGGTCTTTTAGAAGCAAAAGGAGCAGAATATATTATTATCCATGATGGTGCGAGACCTCTTATTACAGAAGATACGGTAAAAAGATGTTTAGAAAAAGCATACGAAAAACAAGCTGCAATTGTTGCCGTAAAAACAACTGATACAATCAAAATTGTGTCTGACAATGAAATAATATCGACTCCTGACAGAACAAAATTAATAAATGTTCAAACGCCGCAAATTTTTGATTATAAATTAATTTTGGATGCTCACAAACGTAATCAAGATAAATCTTTTACTGATGATGCCTGTCTTTTTGAAGCAGAAGGCAAAAAAGTATATTATGTAGACGGAGAATATTCCAATATAAAAATAACAAACAAAATAGATATTGAATATGCAAAATTATTGAAAAATAACATAAATAAAGAGGTATAAATGAAAAAGATATTGTTATCGTTTGCAATTGTCGTAACTATTATATTACAGGCAAATACACAAATACTTGCCAAAGAAAAAATACCTAAAACAAAAAATTTTTCAAATAAAAATTATCAATCAATATTTTATGTAAACGATATACACGGGCAGCTTCCGACAATGTACAGAATAAATAATGCCTCAACACAGTTTGATGCAATGGTTGCCGGTAAAAAAAATATTGACCATTTTAAATTTTCGGCAGGTGATATATTTATCGGTTCCAATGATAAAGCAAATCAAGCTTCTGCAGAATTTTTTAACGTTACCGGAATACAAACAACAGCAATCGGAAATCACGAATTTGATATGGGAGCAACAAAACTTGCGGAAATATTAAAGAAAATTCGTGCAGATAAAATTGCCGCAAATGCAGATATTCCTAAACAACACCCTCTTTCTCAACAAGTTGTAAAATCAATAATTTTAACGGGAGAAACAGGTGAAAAATATGGTCTTATCGGTGCTCAATCACCAACTCTCATTGAAAGAATGAAAGATAAATCTCTTTTTGAAGGTATAAAAATTTCTGGTGGAAAACAAGCATATACAGAAATTCAAAATGAAGTTGATAAACTTGAAAGGCAAGGAATTAACAGAATTATAATATTGTCCCATTCCGGTTATGAAGAGGAAAAAGCACTTGCACAAAATGTATCAGGTGTCGATGTTATCATTGGCGGACATTCTCACGATTTAATTTTTGACATAAAAGAGGGCGAAAATCTTCAATATTCACCAAAGGGGGAACCGGTCATTATCACACAGGCAGGAAGGGACGGTAAAAATTTCGGTATTTTAAATATAGAATATGATAAGAACGGTATAGTCAAAAAAGCACAAAATAACGTTTATACAACCAGTAAATTTAATAAAGGCTGCTTAATGACAACTGCAGTAAACATCGTTCTCGGGCAATCACCAATTCTCGGAAAAGTTAAATCAACAGAAAAACTTACAGATAAAATGAATATTGAAGAAAATCCGTATACAGATGTGTTTATGGATATTGTAAGAGAAGAAACAGGTGCTGATATAGTTTTAGTAAATTCCGCCAATTTCCGGGGTTCATTGGATATCGGTGATTTTACGGCAAGAGATATCGAAAGTATTTTCCCGTTCAAAAATTTAATGTGCATTGTGGAATTATCAGAAAAAAATCTTATTGAAGCTCTTAACCACGGTGGTTCATCACTTTTAGCCCCAGATTTAAAACCTTCTATAATTCAGGTTTCGGGGATGACGTATACTTTGTCAAAACAAGGTAAAGTAACAAAAGCAACAGTATTCTGCCAAAATGGTACAACAGCAGAATTAAATATTAGTAACCCCTCAGATACAAAAATGTTTAAAGTTGCTTATGACGATTATCTTTTTGGCGGAGGTGACAATTTTACTTCCCTAAAATATGGAAAATTATTGAAAAAATATAATTATGATAAAGATGAAATATCCATAAGATATTTTAAAAAGAATAAAAATCTTCAACCACTTGTAATAAAAAGAGACGGAAGAATAAAATTTGAGTAGCACTATATGTGTTACTCAAATTTATGGTTCAATTTTAGAAACAAATGCTATATGTGTTTATTGTTTATATTCATCGGGAATATACTTTTGCCAATCTTTATCCATATTTTTTATAAATCTGTGTGCATCAATCACATCATCAGATGATATAGGTTCCGGCAAATCTTTTACTTGAAGAGTAAGTTTATCATCTTGCTTATCTTTAACAGAAATGGATTCCATACCGAGAATTGCAACACCGAAGGATTTTTGACAATTAGGACAAACAACTTGAAGCACAAATAGTCCTTCTTCTTCTCTCAAAACGAAGACCGAATCTTCATCAAAATCATGCCCGCAATTAGAGCAGCATAAATTCGCAAAAAGTTTTTGTATATTTAATTTTTTCATAATTCTCTTTAAATACCCTAATACTTAAATTATACTTATATTGAAAAAAAAGGCACGTAACCAAAGTCTAAAAATAAAAAAACTTCACATTTATAAATATTTTAAAATTGTTAAAAAATAAGAAAAGATGGCATTATAATAATGTAAGAGTTAAAAGCGGGGTGTTGTTCATGGAACTCACAAACATTTTAAATCTGGTTATTTTTGGTATGATATTATACATTGGTTTAATTGTTATACCGACATTTCAAGAAAATAAAGAAGCATAGACCGCTTTGACACGAATAGTAGCACTATAAATATCTTTAACAGATACATAAATAATTTTGTATCTGTTTTGTGTTATTCTTTTTCAAGCCAAATTGTTTTGTCTTTACCATCTTTAAAGATTATTCCTATTTTATCAAAAGTATTTCTGATTTTATCTGCTAAATCCCAATTTTTTTCCGCTCTTGCTTTTGCTCTAATTTCAATGATTTTATCTATGAGAGCATATCCATTAAGGCTCTTATCATCAAGGAAATCAAGTTCGCTACATATAGTAGCAACTCGTTTGTTTAATTCATCTTCACTCATTTGAGATTTCTTACACGTAAAACCTAAAACCTGCATAAGCATTTTTAATGTACCGACAAACTTACCGGCAGATACTTTATCATTATTGGCTTTTGCTGAATTTGCTTTTGTTGCAAGATTAAATAACACAGATAGTGCCACAGAAGTATTTAAATCATTATTCATTGCATTTTTAAAGTTTTCGACTTCTTCCGCATTTTCAACAGCAATAATATTTTCGAAACCTGCGAAAGAAGAAACTTCATCAAGTGCTGTTTGAAGTCTTTTAAATCCGATTTTAGCACTATTTAATGCTTCGTCATTGAATTCAACCGGCATACGATAATGATTTGTTAAAATAAAAAATCTTATAGTATCGGCATCATAATTTTCTAAAAGTGCATTAATAGTTACAAAATTTTTAAGAGATTTTGACATTTTTTCTTTGTTAATGGTAACAAAGCCGTTATGAAGCCAATATTTAACAAATTGTTTACCGCTTGCGGCTTCGGATTGTGCGATTTCATTTTCGTGATGCGGGAAAATCAAATCGGCACCACCGGCGTGGATGTCAATTTGCTCGCCCAAATATTTTTTGCTCATAGCGGAACATTCTATATGCCAACCGGGTCTTCCAAGTCCCCAA
>JBJEGL010000296.1:0-5457 GCA_051875035.1 Candidatus Gastranaerophilaceae bacterium
TTTTCTTCCCAATTTGTAGTTTGAAAGCCGTTATTTAAACGAGGAAGAGCATGTTCTCTCAAGATTTTTATAGAATCTTCGTCTTTAAAATCAAATTTCATAACTGATTGATTAACTGTTTTGAATGAGAATTTAGGCAGTTCGGGAATAATTTCTTCTTGTTTTCCCAATACTGCATATGTAACAATTTTCTTGCGTAAGATATCAGAAGTTTCTTCCAAAAATTTTTGAAGAAGCAAACATCTTTTTTGAACGGAATTATCATCTCCTACAACGTGAATTATATTTAACTCAAGCGATTCGGATATTACGGTTGTATAGGTCAGGAAACCTGTCGGAATTTCTTGTTCAAATAAAATAATACATTTTACAAGACCATCGTTAATTGATTTTATAAAATCGTCGTATGATAAAGGTTCAAGCTCAAATAAATAATCAGAAGCTGCTTTTGCTCTAAAATCATTATATGCACCGGCAAAAACTTTATTATATTCTTCCCTATAATTATCAAATGTGTAAACAGTAATATTTGCCATAAAAAATCCTTACGGCAATATTGTATCACAAAATTATAAATTATTTTACAAAGTACTTGTCAAGAGTGAAATAACATAATAAAATAAAATTGAAAAGGAGTATTGTATGGCAATTGCTTATTTATGTTTAGGTTCAAATATCGGTGACAGAGTCGGTTATGTTCAACAAGCTACGAAAATGCTTGTAGAATCAGGGGATGTTACAATTGTAAGAAGTTCTGCATTATATGAAACAGAACCTTGGGGAAATCCGAAGCAAAGTTGGTTTTTAAATGCAGTTATTGAAGTTAAAACAAATTTAGAACCTAAAGAACTCCTTAAACTTTGTTTAAATACGGAAAAACATTTAGGCAGAGACAGAGAAAAAGAAATTCATTGGTCTTCAAGGACAATTGATATTGATATTTTGTTGTATGACGATCTTATTTATGAAGATGAAGAATTAACAATTCCTCATAAGCATTTGCACGAAAGAGCATTTGCACTTGTTCCGCTTCTTGAACTTGTTCCGGATTTAGTTCATCCAAAATATAAAAAATCACTGCTTGAACTTCATGAAGCTATTGAAAATCCGGAAGATATAGTACTTTTCGGAACCAGAGTTGATGAGTTGTAATTCGGAAGTAGGAATTATCGGAGCAGGTCCTGCAGGAGTTTTTGCTGCGTTATCCGTAAGTGACTTTTATAATGTCAATGTTACTATTTTTGATTGGCAAGACCCGTTAAAAACGCTTTTACCGACAGGAGGAGGACGTTGTAATTTTTCATATTTTGAAACTGATAATAAAACTTTTGCAAGTTATTATCCACGTGGCTCGAAGTTTCTTCTATCAGTATTATCAAGGTTTAATATGAATGATACGGTTGATTATTTTGAAAAAATCGGAATTAAGTCATATGTTCAAAGTGATAACAGAATTTTTCCTATTTCTGACAGTGCAAAAGTAATGGCAGAAATTATGCTTAAAAGAGGAAATCTTTTAGGTATAAAATTTATAAAGCAACGAGTCTCGCATGTTTTTTATGACGGTACGGATTTTGTGATTTCCACATACGAAAAAGATTATAAATTCAAAAAGTTACTTTTAGCAACAGGCGGCAAGAATTTCAAACTTGCAAGAGCATTTAAACATAAAATTATAACACCTGCATTAACCCTTGCACCACTTGAAATAGCAGAAAAAGAGTATTACTCATTGACAGGATTAACTTTAAAGGATGTATGGGTAAAGGTTTTTCACGAAGGTAAAAAAGTCTTAAACCTTGCCGGCGATATGTTATTTACTAAAAATTCTATTTCAGGACCATTAGTATTTAAAATATCTTCTTGCTGTGTATACGACAAATATGATGAACAAAATCCTCTTGAACTGCAAATAAATATTGCCCGTCAGAATTCTGTATATATAGATAATTTTATAACGGATTTTAGGATAAACAGTCCAAAAGTTTCTATAAAAAATTCTTTTGGTGCATTTTGTCCAAAAAATTTATTTGATAAAATTTTGGAAAAAACTGATATTGATGGAACAAAACAGATAGCACAAATGACAAATAAAGAAAAAGAGATTATTATAGAAAATCTTACTTCTTTTAAGCTGCACGTTACGGGTAAAGTAATAGGAACGGGTATTGTAACGGCAGGCGGTGTCGATACCGACCAAATAAATGCATCAACAATGGAATCGAAATTGGTTCCCGGATTATTTTTTGCGGGAGAAATGATAAATGTTGACGGTTTTACGGGCGGTTTTAACCTTCAAAACTGTTGGTCAACCGCCCGTGTCGCTGCTATGAATTTATTTAAAGATGATGAAATTTAATTTTTATCTTCTGTTTAATTTAGAAAGCAAATTTAAAATTTCAACATACAACCAAACAAGAGTCACTGTAAGCCCAAAAGCTGCGGTCCATTCATAATCCTTTGGGAAAAATCTTGCTGTTGCCTGTTCAATAAAATCGAAATCCAATAACAAGTTAAAAGCTGCAACACCGCAAACTAAGACTGAAAAGCCTATTGAAAGTGGTGAAGAATCTCTTAACATGGGAATAGAAACACCAAATAAAGCCAAAATCCAAGAAATTATGTAAAAAATACAAATGGAAAAAGTAACTGTTATAAGAGTATTTCTAAAAGTATCATTAACTTTAATGATTTTTGCAGAATAAAGCATAAACATCGAAAATAATGTTATAAAAGTCAAAGCAACAGCTTTGACAACAATACCCGAGAACTGAGCTTCCAAAACGCAGGAAACACCTGCAAGTGCTGCACCTTCGGCAAATGCATATATAGGAACAGTGTATTTAGCTGTTTTTCTTACAAAACAAGTAACCATAGCAAGAATAAAACCAACAACAAAGCCGCAAGTTGTAATTGCCATTACTTTGTCATAGTTACCGATTGCAAATTGATACCAAGTAGCCCCGCCCGAAATAAACATTAAAACCGAAATAAGTCCGAGTTTATTCAAAACACCATTGATTGTCATTGGAGCATCTTGTAATTGATAAACATTTTCTCTTTCGTTAAAAGCGGAATTTAAAACCGGATTACTCATAATTTATTTTCTCCTTATTATATAAACTTAGTTAAATTATCATATTAAAACCGTTATACCTTTTCATTATGCTACAGACTAATGTTTTTTTCCATTTTTTTAACAATATTTTAATTATCTGAATGGAGAGGCAAATGAAAAATACAATTACAGATATTTATGCAAGACAAATTCTTGATTCAAGAGGAAATCCGACAATTGAAACCGTAGTTTCAACAGAAAAAGGAATTTGTGCAAAAGCAAGTGTACCGTCAGGTGCATCCGTAGGTAAATTTGAAGCACTTGAACTTCGAGATTCAAATAAGGATTATTACAGGGGAAAAAGTGTTTTAAAGGCAATACAAAATGTAAATAATTGTATTAACAAACTTTTGAAAAACAGAAATGTACTTGATACAACAAAACTTGACCTGTTAATGATAGAAGAAGACAATACGGATAATAAGTCAAATTTAGGAGCTAACGCAATATTAAGTGTATCACTTGCTGTTGCAAAATGTGCC
Organism: Candidatus Gastranaerophilaceae bacterium; assembly: GCA_051875035.1. Taxonomy (GTDB): domain Bacteria; phylum Cyanobacteriota; class Vampirovibrionia; order Gastranaerophilales; family Gastranaerophilaceae; genus RUG841. The sequence continues at coordinate 3,601 of JBJEGL010000296.1, forward strand.
GCAAAAACATTGGGTATACCATTATTTCAATATATAGGCGGTATAAATGCAACAAGAATTCCAGTGCCGTTTATAAATATATTAAATGGCGGAGTCCATGCTGATAATGATTTAGACTTTCAAGAGTTTATGATTGTTCCGTTTGGATTTGAAAATTTTTCAGAAGCAATAAGAGCAGCAAATGATGTATTTTTTGAATTAAAGAAAAATTTAAAAAGTAGCGGATATTCTACATCTGTCGGAGATGAAGGAGGTTTTGCTCCGGAACTCGAAACAAATGAGCAGGCAATCAGAATGGTTATGAAAGCTATAGAAGGAGCCGGATATGATTATAACCAAATTAAAATAGCAATAGATGCGGCTTCTTCCGAGTTTTATGAAAACGGATATTATTCTTTAATCAGTGAAAGCAGAACATTAACAAGTGATGAAATGCTTGACTATATAAACAGCTTAATAACAAAATACCCAATAATATCAATAGAAGATGCAATGTCGGAAGATGACAGATTAGGCTGGCAAAAGTTGACAAAAACTGACGGAGAAAAAATCATGCTTGTTGGTGACGACTTAATGGTAACTAATCCGAAAAGAATTAAAGAATGTATTAAAGAGAATATTTCAAATACAGTTTTAATTAAGCCAAATCAAATTGGTACGGATAGCAGAGTCGGATGTTGCCGTAACGCATATAAAATAAGTGCCGTCCGCAGTAGGTTTCATATCCGCAACTTCATTTCCTGCCATATCATACATTTTTGTTTTGGCAGTATCGATTGTAGTTCCGTCTTTTGCTACGATGGCATATCCGTCGCCCTCTTGTTTTTGCAGATCGACTTTTATCCACTGTTGCATACCGCTATAAATTTTGCTGTAAGTGAATTCGGTATCTAACGTTACTTCTTGCTCGTATATCGTAAGATAAACAGTCGGATTGTATCTTGTTCCTCCACCGAAATCATAATTGCCGACATCGGCTCCGCCAAAGGTGATAGTATAATGCGTATCGGATATATTCGTTTCGTTTGTTTTATACTCGGTGCAACCCATTTTACTCGAATCGCCGTTTTTAGCAATCGTTGCAGTAATTGTGTCGCCTTCAAAAATATCGCCGGTTACAACTATGTTTTCAAACGTAATAGTTCCGCTGTTATTTACTTGCTTGGCTGTTACATAGATTTTTCCTGATGCGTAACCCGTTTTACTGTCCAAATTAAAGTTATACTTTGAAACTAAAACGCTTATAACTTGCGTCGCGTTTTTCAACGTATAATTATCTTTATTTGCGCCGCTTAACGAGAAAGTAACATTGCAAGACTGCATTGCGTTGGTAACGCTTTTACTACCGAGCGTTCCCGTCATATTAACCGTTATATCATCGCTACCGACGATACCTTCAACGTTAGCGGCTTTTACGGACTGCGAGAAATCGGTTGTTCCGTCATAGTATTTCATTACCGTGCCGACTGTAACGGTAAGCTGCTTTGCGGTAATTGTTGCGGTACAAGTATCGCCCCATGCATAGTTCATGGTTTGTTCTTCGCTGTCGCCGATATATAATACATATTCGTTAAGATCAAAATTTTCGTCTTTATTGCCGTCTTTGTAAACGCCTACGTTTGCGCCGATTGCGTCAACGTAAATTTTAATGCTTTCGCCGGCAATCAATCCTTGTTCCGCTGTCAATGCGGTTCTCTCAAATCCACCGTGACCGTCGTAAACTTTCGTCAGATTTACGTTCGACAAAGTTTTCGGATTGATTTTTGCTTGTAACGTTTCGCCGACAGGTGCAAGATAATTCTTTGCAAGGTCGCCTGTAAGCGTATAGGAAACCGTTACGTCTTGCGGCTCAATGTC
>JBJEGL010000297.1:0-5454 GCA_051875035.1 Candidatus Gastranaerophilaceae bacterium
GAAAAAATAAATCAACAAATATTATTTCCGTTAAAACTGCTTTTGACGGAGACAAAGACAGTTCTAAAACAAATACCGTTACTCAATCAATAACTTCAATATATCCGGATGCTCAACTCGTGCAAGTAAGTTCTGTCGGACCCACTCTCGGTAAGGAATTAATGAAAAATTCAGTCATGGCTATTTTATTAGCAATTTTAGGTATATGTGTATATTTATCTTTGAGATTTCACATAGAATATGCAATGATTGCAATCTTTACCCTTGTGCATGACGTTTTATTTGTATTGGGTGTTTTCGCTTTTTTAGGCATATTTTACGGTGTTCATGTAGATGCATTATTTATAACTGCGGTGTTAACCGTATTAGGATTTTCCGTTCACGATACAATCGTTGTTTTCGACAGAGTTCGTGAAAATTTGAAATTCTCTTCAAAATCAATGACTTATGATGAAGTCGTTGATGCCAGTGTAAATCAGACTCTTGCAAGAAGTATTAATACTTCTTTAACTACTTTAATAACGTTACTTGCTTTATATTTCTTTGGCGGAGTAACAACAAAAGATTTCGTTCTCGCAATGATTCTTGGTATCGCCGTCGGAACATATTCAAGTATCTTTGTTGCAAGTGTTTTATTAGTATTCTATAACCACATTAAAACAACAAAAAAGGTAAAAGTGTAATTTAACATGAATAATGAAAATATTTCATTAGCACAGTTTGTAAGAGAAGCCCGTGAAAATCTCGGGCTTTCTTCTGTTCTGCTTGCTAAGCGTTCTAATCTTACAGAAGACCAAGTTGCAGATATTGAATCAGGTAAAGAGTTGTTTCTGTCTTCAACAATACGTCAAAAACTTGCTAAAGGATTAAAAATTAATCCTGCTGAAGTTAAAAAATATGAAAAAAATGTACAAATAAACTATGGGGCGGATAAAGAATTTGAAAATTATGCCAGAGTTAAAATGATGGCAGGCGAAACTCAAGATTTACGATGTCCTGTTTGCGGTTCAGAATTAATTTGCAGGGTTGTAAAACGATATGATTTGGAAGATAATCTTGTTCTACATTACAAAGCGTCTTGCATTAAATGTCCGTATCAAATAGTTTAAAAAAGGTAATAAAAATGCATTTCATTGGAAATGCATTTTTTTCTATTATAAATTATTCTTCAATTAAATATCAGCGTTTAGACTGTTAACACCTTGCTGTTTCTTTGAATATAGAGTAACGGAAACATTAATTAAAAGATATTCTTTATTCTTTTCGTAAGGTTCAATGTTAAGGTTAGCAATATTTATAAAATAAGGATACATCGAAATATCTCTTAAAAAACCTTCCATTTGAGTATAGGTTCCGATTATAAATAAATTAACATTACATACATTGTACAAGATAGGGAATGCAGAATAAATAGGATCATCAGGAGGATTGATTTTATATTCTACAGAACGAAGCATAATTCCGTTGAGTTTAACATAATCAATAATATCTTCAAACATACCGCCAAAAGAAGCAATAGAATCTTCAGGAGCATTTTTCTGTGAAAAAACAGGCTTGATTTTACTTTGTCTGTTCATCATTTCTTTTTTGATTTGCTCAATATTTTCAAGCTCTTTAGTAACTTCTTTCAACTTAAAGTTTTCTTGATTGTAATCTTTTACAGTTTTTTGTACTTTTGTAGCGGCACCGGCAATTTTACTAATACCAAAAAAAACACAAATAAGTATAATTAACCCACCGATGATTAATTCTTTATAGTTTTGAAAAAATTTGTCGTCAAATTGCATTTTGATAATCCTTTATTTCAATTAAGGTGCCGCCGGAGCCGGAAGACCACCCGGTGCATTTGCTTGTGGAACTGCTGCAGAAGGAGTATTTTGCGTAGCAGAATCCCTCGGTATTGAAGGTACTGAAGGCATTGAAGATGCAGAAGGTGCTATCGGGAACAATCCCTTGAATTTATTTTCTTCAACTTTTTGGTCTTGCTGCTGTTGTTGATCTTGCTGTTCTTTCAAAGCTTCTTCCGCTGCACGTCTTGAAGATTCTTCACTTTCTATTAAGAATGAATAAACTGTCTGCTTTTGATTTTCTTCATCCATTTCAATCTGGAGCTTTGATATTTTAATATCAGGATATTTTGTTTTTAATCCTTTTACATAAGAATATATCGACTCACTGGATGAGGCACTTCCTTCTATTCTTACTTCTCCCTGTGAACTGCTGAAGAAATTCATTAAGTATACATCCTCAGGGATTTCTGAACCTAATCCGTAAAAAAGTGCAATTTCTTTTGTGTTTTCTTCACTTATCTTTGATTGAACCGTATATACAGAACTTACATTTCCCGTTCTTTTTGTTTCGTCCAATCGCATCTTTATTGTATTGTAATCATTTGAAATTGTTGTTATTTCGGCTTGCTTTTTCTTATCATAAATACTTATTGCCAAACTTATTAACAAGAAGAAGCAAAGAACTATGATACCTGCTAAACCTGATATATTTAATAAAGACTTTTTCTCAATTTCATATTCGTTGCCAAGTGCCGAAAATTTAATTTTATCCAAATCCTCTGTAACACCATCCTGCAAGAAATTAAATTTAACAGGGAAAGTATCATAATAATATGCACCTGTACCAACGGCTTCTAATGAAATTACAGGAATATATTTTGAAATAATATCCGACGATACTTCCATTATAGGTTTATCAGTATAAATATTTCTGTCTAAGAATTTGATATCTCCTTCAAAAGATATCTTATGACATAAAACTTCCGCACTGACTTCATTTGTTTCACTTATAACCAATAAGTTATTTGCCGGATAATTCTCAAGTGCTGTACCTGCAGCCGATGCAATCGCTATATATACTTCATCACTTGTAAACGACTTAATCGCAAGCGGCTCTTCATAATAATCAATTATCTTTGAACCTTGCATAGAGAAGATAGAATAACTGTTTGGAGATATTAATAATATGTCGAGAGATTCTTCATTATCAAATTCATCTTCAATAGTTTGACTGTATATCAAACCTTTTAACATTGATGAATTTGCAGTTTCAACAGCAACTAATCTTGCTCCTATTTCATCAAAAATATCTTTTATATTTTGTAAAGTATTTTCTTGGATTGCACCAAAAATAATATACCTTTTTTCTTCTTCTTCATTTTCTGTTATGGTATTCCAACTCACAACAGGTTCATGACGCTTAAACAGATATAACTCCTCAACATCGGAGGCTATTGCCGTAGAAATCTGGTCAACGGGAAGAACTAACGGCAAGCTTGTAATACCAAAATGAACATTCGGCAAGTTTAATACAACATTACAGCCTTTCGGGTTAATGTTCAACTCTTGGAATAACTCTTGAACTGCCATAGAAAAATCATCATAATTAATAATTTCTCTTATTGCATTGTTGTATTTTAATTCTTTACAAGCGTATTGAGTAATGACACGTTGGTTTTTATCAATACAAATCATTTCTATTATGTTTGATGCAGATACAGAAATACCTACCGTCAATACTGAATTTAGTCCTAATGCTTCGAGTAACTTTTCCATAAAATCCGTAATTACCTTTATTGTTGGTTAATACTATATTATAATAAAAATTTTATTTTAGAATACTTTTAACATATAATATTTATAAAGATACACCAAAAAGAGGAGAAAAGCTATAAAAAATTTTGAAATTGTTTTTGGAAAAAATAATGTAATAGAACTTTTGCAGTCTGCAGAACGTGACGTGAATAAGATAATGTTTATGAAAACTGGTCATGGCGATAAAAGAGTTGATAGAATTATTCAGCTTGCAAAAGATTTTTCAATTCCTTTTTCTTTTGTTCCAAAAGAAAAGTTTAAGGAATATGAAGAATTTTCTCATCAGGGAGTAGTAGCTTTTGTCGCACCAATTAAGTATCTTGAGCTGCAAGACTTTATAGAAAATAAAACCAAAAATAAATATTACAAAATCGTAATACTTGATGAAGTTGAAGATCCTCATAATGTTGGCTCAATTATTAGAACAGCTGTATGTGCTGGTTTTGATGCCGTTATTTTACCGAAAAGAAGGTGCTCTCTGGTAAATGCAACTGTCGAAAAGGCTTCTGCTGGTGCAATCAATCATATTGACATAATTACTGTAAACAGTATTCAAAATACAATATCTATCCTAAAGGATAACGACTTTTGGATAATTGCTTCTTTGCCGGATGCTGAGGATAATTATTTTGACATTGATTATACTGATATGAATTTTGCACTTATTGTAGGCAATGAAAAATCAGGAATTTCAAAAAGCAATGTTAGAAATTCTGATTTTCGGGTAAAAATACCTATAGATGGTGATTTTAATTCACTTAATGTTGCAAATGCCGCATCAGTCATAATGTACGAATCAGTCAAACAGATTATACAAAAGGAAAAAATTGACACAAATGGTACGTAAATCAGAAAAAACAGTCAAATTTGACGAAGATGTAAGTGAAGATTTTGATTATGAAGCTAAGAACGACGAAGAAATGGTTATTGAAGAGCCCAAAATTCCCGAAACTCTATCTACCGCTGTTTCTGATGATTCTGTAAAAATTTATCTTCAACAAATTGGGAAAATTCCTCTATTATCAGCCGAAAAAGAACTTTCTGTTGCAAAAAGAATTATGGAAGGCTCAGGACAGGATAAAGAAAAAGCTATTACAGAGCTTGTTAACGCTAATTTGCGTTTAGTAGTCAGTATAGCAAAAAAATATATCGGCAGAGGCTTATCTTTTTTGGATTTAATACAAGAGGGCAATATGGGTTTAATGAGAGCTGCCGAAAAATTTGATTATACAAAAGGGTATAAATTCTCCACATATTCAACGTGGTGGATTCAACAAGCTATTACAAGAGCGATTGCAGATAAATCAAGATTAATAAGACTTCCTGTCCACATGATTGAAACTCTTGGAAAAATCAAAAAAGCTTCAACGGAGTTAACTATCCAAAACGGTTTTGCTCCCGGAAAAGAAGAAATTGCATATAAAGTCGGCATGCCTCTGGCAAAATTAAATCAGCTTATAGAATCTGCTCAAAGTACTGTCAGCATTGAAGCACCAGCAAATCAAAAAGATGATAATGCCAAAATTGCTGATTTTATTGTTGATGAATCAAGTCTTTCGCCTGACTTAAGAGTTACTCAAGAAAATTTATTTGGTGATATAGAAAGAATGCTAAATAAACTTAGTCCTAAAGAAAGAGATGTATTGATGCTCAGATATGGACTCGGAAAAGACGGTGAGAAAAAAACTCTTGAAGAAATAGGTACTCAATACGGTGTTTCAAGAGAAAGAATACGGCAGATTGAAAATCGTGCTTTGAGTAAACTAAGAAAATTATGCCGGGATAAAAATAAAGAAAGTGCATTAAAAAATTATATATAAAAAACATCCCTTAAAAGGGATGTTTTTTT
>JBJEGL010000298.1:0-5427 GCA_051875035.1 Candidatus Gastranaerophilaceae bacterium
TTATGCAAATATTTTGAGGTCGGAGAATAAATATGAGCCATATTTACCCTAAAAGAATGATTATCATTATGATTAAAAATTGGAGCAATAAAATTTTTATAAGAAAAAGGCAGAATCACAGTTGATATAAGAGCAGTAGCAATCAAAACAAATGCTGCTGCACCGATATTTATATTTTTTTTCTTAACAAATTTTTTCTTTTTTACAGAACTTAAAACCTTAGGAGAATACCCGTTACGTTTTGTTTTTGTTGAATATTTTAAAAACTCTTTATTAATTCCCGAGTTCATATTTAATGCGATATTTCCATACGTATTTTGAGATAGTATTTCTCCGGATTTTTTATACTGCAATTTCCAATCCCCCAATTTATAAACATAATTATACAACAAAATGTATAGTACAACAATTTTTAATAAATTTTAATAATGTATTTGTATGAATTTGATTGTAAAGAAGCCGAAAAGATTTTGAATATTTTAATATTTTTGATAGAATAAAGAAAAATGTAGAAATTGCAAAAGGATAAACTAATGAGAAACGTTATTATTTTCAGCGACAGACCGTCATCGGATATTCAGTACCCTTTAAGAGATAATGATGATTATGATGTTCGTGTAAAAAGTATAACAGAATTAAAAGAAGCAGAAAAATATAATCCTTCGGTAATAGTTTTAGATATTCCTGAAGAGAAATTACGTGAAATTTCAATGGTTGTTAAGCTTCCTGTCCCAACTTTAATATATGCGGAGAAAATGTATGAAAATCTAAAGCTCAGAGGAGATGTATATGATTACATTTTCAAGCCTGTAAATGAAATGGAATTAAAACTGCGTTTACGTAACTTTACAAGATTGAAAGAATTACGTGAAAAAATCTCTTTAGTTTCAACTACAGATGAGTTAACAGGACTACACAACAGACGCTATTTACAAGAACGTTTGGAAGCTGAAATTTCAAGAGCAAGACGTTACGGAACAAAACTTTCCTGTTTGCTTTTTGACATTGACTTTTTCAAAGTTGTAAACGATATGTACGGTTACGACTGGGGTGATGTTCTTCTTAAAAAGATAGCAGAAATGTTATCCGGATTTATCAGAAAAGAAGATATTTTGACAAGATACGGTGATGAAGAATTTATCGTAATTTTGCCAAATACAAAAGAAGAAAATGCATTCATTTTTGCAGAAAGATTCAGACGTGAAATTGAAAAACTTGAATTCATTCCTGCAGGAGAAGAGGAAAGACATCCGATTACAATTTCCGGCGGAATATCCTCTTTCCCATTCTTAGAAAATGTTGATGAAAATGCCAATACACTTATAAGATATGCGGAACATGCTTTGTACAATGCTAAAAAACGCGGCAAGAATAAGGTTGTATTATTCTCACAAGTAAACCTTGATTATTAATCGGGGGGCTATATGGTTAGAAAGCCCCGTTATTTTGCATTTGCACTGACGGACAGGTGTCAATCAAGATGTGCCACTTGCAACGGATGGCAGACACCTTCGGAAAAGAAATCAGACGAACTTTCAACAAATGATTGGAAGTTCGTTTTGTCATCTTTAAAAGAATGGATAGGAAGTTTTGATTTTATTTTTACAGGCGGAGAACCATTTTTAAGAGAAGATATTTTTGAACTTGCTGATTATGCGGCAAAATTAGGAATACAACCAAAAGTAATTACGAATGCACTTGCTCTGCAAAACAAGTGTGAAAAAATTATAAACAGCGGCTTTACGGATATAACTATTTCTTTAAATTCAGTTAAGAACCCTGCTATTCATGATTCATCTCGAGGTAGGAAAAATGCCTTTAAAATAACAAGTGATGTTATACAAAACTTAACTTATTTAAACAGAAGCAGAAAAGCAGGAAAATTAATTTTAATTGCATCTGTAATTATGCCATCTAACCTTTCTGAAATGGTTCCTTTAGCTGAATTTGCCCACACAAACGGTATCGGAATAAATTATCAGTTGTTAGACGGTGGCGAATCATTTTTTACTGCTTATGACATAATGTCCGAAAGTTTAAAAATGTATGATGAAATGAAGCAGGAAACTATAAATGCAATTGATACTTTAATTAACTTAAAAGCCCAAGGTTATTTAATATACAACACAAATAATCAACTGATTGCATTTAAAGACTTAATACTAAATTCTCCTCCAAATGAACAAAATCTTACAAAAAACATTCAAACAAATTGTGAGCAAAATGTATCGGATTATAAGTTCAATAGCGAGCCTATTAAAGATAAAATTAATATAAAAAACATTCAAACAGAGAGAATAACACCATTTGCGGAAATATTTCCCGACAAGGCAGCAAAATTAGATGAAGCAAGCTGTCAAATAGGAGATTATAACTTTTTAATTGATCCTTATGGCAATGTACGAGTTTGTTTTTCATTTGAGCCAATCGGGTCTTTAAGGACAATGACTCCGGAGAATATTTGGACAAGCGAAGCGGCTGAAAATATGAGAAAGAAAATCGCAAAATGTGAAAAATCTTGTAAGCTGTTAAATTGCAATTATCACGAAGGAGATAATTAATGGCAAAATATGTTAGCTGTGAATGGATTGAAAATGGAATGGATTTTGATGTCGGAGTATACGGCTCAAATATCATGATGTGCTGTTATGTTAGTTGTCCCGGTGGCGGAAATATTATGCTAAAAAGGGATTTCGACGGTTCTCCGATTGATTGGGAAGAATTTTGGAGAATAAAAAATGAATACCGAAACATACAAAAATCCGGAGAAACGATAGATAAATGTGCAGGTTGTGTTTTTTTAAGAAAGGATAATTGGAAAAAAGGAAATCATATTAAAAATATAATTTTTGACCATTTTACAAAATGCAACTGCGATTGTATTTATTGTTATACTCATAATGAAAAAGAAAAATATAACCATCTTAAAAGTTATAATGTTTTGCCGGTTATAAAAGATATGGTAGAAAGAAAAATATTTCTTCCCGGCGGACAAATAGGTTTTGGCGGTGGTGAACCCACGATGCTTGATGAGTTTGAAGAACTAATTGACTATTTAATAGAAAATGATTTTGACAATATAAGTATACCGACTTCTGCAATTAAATATTCTCCTGTTATTGAAAAAGGTGTTCGTTTAGGAAAAGTTCATGTTCAAAATTCAATAGACAGCGGATGCCGTGAAACTTTTAAAATAATGAAAGGCATAGATGCATTTGACAAAGTTGTTGAGAATATGCACCGTTATTCCAAAGTTAAGCAATATAGCTGTGATGTAATAAGCAAATATATTATTTGTCCGGGGTATAATGATAACCAAACTGAAGTAGATTTATGGCTTGATACCTGCAAAAGTATCGGACTTCAATCAATTGTTATTTCAGTAGAAAATATTTGGCTTAAAAGTCATAGAAACAGCGGAAATGAACATGTTGTTGAACTTGTTAAATATATACTTGAAAAAGGCAAAAAGATGTTTGAAATTTGCAATGGAGAAAATCACGTATTGCAGCTTCTTGCAGGAATCAATGAAGAATAAAAGTTAATCTTTTCCGCAGCATTTTTTGTATTTTTTACCGCTTCCACAGGGGCAAAGCTCATTTCTGCCGACTTTTTCTACTTCTTGTTTTTCTTTTTTTTCTCTTTGCATTAAATCGGCAAATATTTTTGAAGAATATAATATTGCAGCAGTTGAAATATCCGTATTACCTTCTTTTTGATGTTTAAACTTTGTCAAAATCTGTTTCAGCGTATATTTTTCATTTAATATTTCACTGATTCGTTCAGCAACATTAGTATATTTATTTGCTATAAACTTAAAAACAACTTTAGGAATTTTATCATTATTCAAAAAGTTTCTTAAGCAATCTAAATAATTAGGAATATTTTTGTAATCATCTTCTTCAAAAATCTTACAAAATGTGCCGTAAAAAGGAATTGCAAAAAGTCCTGCATCTTTAATAAATAATATACCGACATCATATTCGCTTCCTTGAGAAGAAAAACCTGCCTTTGATTTTTTTTCAAAATCTTCAGTTGTAAAATTAAAATCTTTTGTAGGAAAATATCCATACTTTTCAGGTTTTTTAATATTTTGAACAATCGACCTAATATCTTCATTACCGGAATCACAATAATCATTGAAGGCATTTATCAAATCATCAGCCTGTTTATTTGTCGTAATTACTTCATTTGATGCAAAACATTCATTGAATTTTTTATCAAAAATTTTTATTTGTGCCTTTATTTCTGCTAATTTTTGCTTATTATCAAAAAAGACAAGACTCGGATTTTCTACAATTTTTGTTATTGCATATCGCATAGCCCCACCTTCTTTATCGCTGCCTGTAATTGCACGCAAATCGCACGTATAATATTCATCCGCATAATGACATAAACAGCAGAATAAATATGCTCCGACATAAGCTCCTCGATAATTAGTTCTCGCCCCAACCGTTTTAACAGTATAATCCCTTTCATTTATAAGACTATACAATTCAAATCCGTCAGAAAGCAATTTTTTTATCTGAAATACTCCTGCAAAAGAATTTCTTATTGCTTTGACAATATCAAGTTCTTCGTCATCTGTTGAAAAATTATTTTCTTCAATAAAATCAAAAACAGATTTACCACTGATTTTTCTCGAAAATAAGTACGACAATGTTCTGCTTCTAAGTTCCTCTTGAGGAATTGATTTAAATTCAACCTGTGAAAAATTTCTAAAATCTTTACCGACATTTAAATCTCTAATTAAAAAATTTGAAATTTTATCTATAACATGAAATATTTTTGTTGAATTATCTGTTATTGTCATTTTTATTCCTTTATTTTTAAAACAGCAGAATGCCTTGCCGTATTGCCGTTTTCTTTTCTATATGAAAAAAATACATCGCAACTGCAAGATGTGCAATAGTCCGATACGTCTATCATATTTACCGATGATTGATTTAAAAGAATTTTATTTACAAGTTTTAAATCCACATAATATTTTCCGCTTTGCAAACAATAAGAATAAATATTGTTATCAGCTTTTTCCAATCCGCCAACAGATTCAATAATTTGATAAAAAACATCCTCTTTCACATCAAAACAGCATTTTCCAATCCCCGGTCCAATTGCAGCAGCAATATTTTGCGGAATGGAACCTTTTTCTTTCATAATGTTTACGGCATTTTGAACAATTTTTGCCGCAGTTCCTCTCCAACCGGCATGCACAACACTGCCAATATTACATTTTTTATCATATAAAATAATAGGTATACAATCTGCAAAATTTAAAAAACAAGCACTTGTAGGCTTTGTTAAAACTATACCGTCCGTATTATCAAATACATTATTTTCATTTTCAGCACAGCAAACATTAGCAGTATGCTGCTGCTTACAGCGATATAAATTTTCTTTTTGAATATTCAGTTTATCAATTAAAAA
>JBJEGL010000299.1:0-5397 GCA_051875035.1 Candidatus Gastranaerophilaceae bacterium
AAGAACCGGAATTTTTTCATGTCTTAATAAATACAATTATATTTGCAGTATTTACAACTATTTTTGCGGTAATTATACCGTTAATTCTTGCTGATATATTAAATAAAAAATTCAAATTTTCCGAATTTTTTAAAACGGCATATTTTATTCCGTTTATAACACCGATGCTTGTGGTTGCTCTTGTGTGGCAGTGGATATTCGACCCAAATATAGGTTTTATGAATTTTATATTAAGAACACATATTCAATGGCTATATCATCCTGTAACTGCAATGATTTCAGTAATTTTAGTTTCTGTATGGAAATTAATCGGATATAACACTGTAATTTTATTGGGTGGTTATGCGGGTATAAATTCATCTCTGGCTGAAGCTGCCGAAATTGACGGAGCTGACAAATTGCAGACTTTCTTTAGAATAACGCTTCCTCTGTTAAGTCCTGTTATCTTTTTTGTTATCATAATAACTACAATATCTTCATTTCAGGTATTCGATTTAATTTATTTAATGACGCAGGGCGGACCTGACGGAGCTACGGATGTTTTAGTATATTGGCTTTATAAAAATGCTTTTGAATATTTTGAAATCGGAAAAGCTTCCGCTTCCGCATACATTCTTTTTACTATTATTGTTTTTCTTTCTATTTTTCAATGGATTACAAGAAAAAAATGGGTACAAGGGGAGTAAATAATTCAGGTAAAAAATTATTACCCAAATGGGTTATTGAAAGTATGTTTTTACAGACTTATATTAATAGTATCTTTTTCATACTTCCAACTATTCTTAATTCCAGACAACGAGCGATTTTATCGCTCTTTTTTTTATCAAAAATAACTTGATTAATTTTTTTAGTCCACTTATCATATATTATAAAGATTTACTTTCCATTTTATTTGTATAAAGGAAAAGACGTATTTGCCATGTTATTTAATTCCGCTGAATTTATTTTAATATTTTTACCTGTGGTATTAATTGTATACCATATTCTTAACAAGCTGAGATTAATAAAAATAAGTACGGCATGGCTGATTATGGCATCTTTATATTTTTATTCTTCTTGGAATATCAATTTCTTACCTGTGATTATAACTTCAATGCTGTTTAACTACTCAATCGGCTCAACTTTAACAGAAAAGTTTAAATTTAAAATCAACAAAAAATATTTACTGATTTTCGGTATAGCAGGCAATCTTCTTATACTCGGTTATTACAAGTATTTCGACTTTTTAATTCAAAATTTTAATTATATTTTTCATCAAAATTTTAACTTGATGAATATCATTATGCCTCTTGCCATAAGCTTTTTTACTTTTCAACAGGTTGCATATCTTGTTGATAGCTACAATGGAAAAACAAAAAATTATGACTTCTTAACATATTGTCTTTTTATAACTTTTTTCCCAAGACTGATGCAGGGTCCAATTACACGTGCAGAAGAAATGATGCCGCAATTTTACAACTTAAAAACAAAAGTTTGTAATTGGAAAAATCTTTCTTTAGGATTATTTCTTTTCGCTGTCGGTTTATTTAAAAAAGTTGTTTTTGCGGATATGCTCTCAAAATGGGTCGTTTTTGGATTTCAAAATATTGATTCAATTACATTTCTTGAGTCTTTGATTACCGTTTTCAGCTATACCTTCCAAATTTATTTCGATTTTTCGGGGTATACAGATATGGCTTTGGGTATCGGATTAATGTTTAATATAAAAATACCTCAAAACTTCAATAATCCGTATGCCGCAATTGATATTCAAGACTTTTGGAGAAGGTGGCATATGACACTTTCAAGGTGCTTAAAAGATTATGTTTATATACCGCTCGGAGGAAACAGAAAAGGTTCTTTAAGAACATATATTAATGTTTTTCTCGTATTTTTAATTTGCGGTATTTGGCATGGTGCAAACTGGACCTATATTCTCTGGGGTATTATGCACGGAATTGCTTCTATCATTAACAGGTTGTATAAACTTTTAAATATTGAACTTCCGCACGCTTTATCAAGATTAATTACTTTAATCTTTGTATCTGTATCATGGATATATTTTTCCTCGCCTGATATAACTACTGCAAATAAAATGTTTTTTAAGTTTATAAATATATTAAATTTTGATTTACCCAAAATTTATGGTTTTGACATCAGATTCAGAACCTCAGGAAATTCTTGGGAAATTTTACCTCTGGTTGTTTTACCTCTCATGATATTTTTTGTTTACAATGATTTCTTCAGAAATAAACTTAAAAACTTTAAACCAAATACAACATATTCTATATATATAGTATTTATGCTCATTTGTGCGTTTTATCAAATATTTAAGCCCGATTATTCCTCCTCGTTTATATATTTTCAATTTTAGGTAATTAACATGCAAAAATATAAAAATTTTTTCATAAAAACATTAATAATTTTCTTGGCAGCAATAATCATTATACCTGCTGTACTTATAAAGTGGGTCGACTATATGGTCGGCAGACATGTATATTCGCAAACAGCAGCGTATGTAAATTATTTGATTTCACAAAAAAATCAAAAAGCACAAGAATTTGATAAAATCGGTAATAAAATACTCATATTTTCCGGTTCAAATACATTATATGGAGTCAATACAAAATATATTCACCAAAAAACGGGTTTACCGGTCGTAAATTACGGCATTCATGCCGGATTGGAAGATTATATCTTTGAAGAAGCAAAAAAAATAATGAAATCCGGGGATACAGTGATTATGCCGCTTGAATACTCTCTGTACAAAGAAAGAAATTCCACAATACCCTCACAACTTGCGGAATATCTCGTTGTATACGGTAGAGACTATCTAAACGATGTAACTTTAATTCAAAAATTGGGATTATCTTTTTATCTTGCAAAATTAATCATTACATACCATAAACTTGATGCAGCACCTATTGATGAAAAAACTTTGACTCAAACAAATGAATTTGGTGATTTTATTACCAATGAGGGATGTCTCCAAAATATAAAAGAAGATAAAAAGTTTATCGTTGTTTCTCAAAATATTCCTCAAAAATATGATAATTTTCCACTTTATGATTTTATAACATTTTGCAAAAAGAATAACGTCCGTCTAATTGCAACAACACCGTTTAATTATCATAAGGAACAATTTTCCCAAAAAGAATATGAAGCTTTTAATATAATAAAAAATTTCTATCTCCAAAATGGTGTTGAATTTTTTGGAAATATAGATTCAAGTTCAGTTTTTGACTCTAAATATGTATATGACTATGGTTATCATGCAAATGCAGAAGGACAAAAACTTCGTTCAGATAAATTTATACAAATAATTAAATCGCTTGGCTATTGATATCTTTTTAATTATGCATAAGATAAAACTTGTAAAGTTTTATCTCAGAAAGAAAGTATAATATGGATTTCAAAGGTTCCAAGACTGAAAACAATTTGCAGGAAGCATTCTGCATTGAATCAAAAAAACTACACAAATACATTTACTTTGCCTCTCAAGCCCAAAAAGACGGATATGAACAAATTTCAAGAATATTTGAAGAAATAGCAAATAACAAAAAAGAACACGTAAAAATCTGTTTAAAATTACTTCTCGGAAATAAATCCGCAAAAACATCAGAAAATTTAAAAGATGCTGCTGAAAATGAATATTATGAATGGATGAAAATATATCCTAAATTTGCAAAAGATGCAGAGAATGAAGGTTTTAATGCTATTGCGTATTTGTTTGAGCATTTTGCAAAAATAAAAAAAAACACATCACGAAAAATTTCAAAAGTTATATGAAAATATTTTGAATAATACTTTTTTTGAAAAAAATAAAGATACAGCTCAAGAATGCTCAAACTGAAGATATATACACTATTCAAAAGATATATTTCAAAAAGTCCCTTTCAAACATACAAAAGCATTTTTGTTAAATGGGAAAATTATTAATAAAAAGCTCTTACTGTAGAGATTTTTATTATATTTTAATTTTAAATACAGCTTTTTTAACATGAGATTGCTTTTCATTTGTTATGCAGGGATGATGAATATCTTCCGGAAAAAATATGAAAAATCTGTTTGAATGAGCCTTAATATATTCGCAAGCCGCCTCCAAAAATTCAATATCACTTTCTTCACAGTATTCTATAACACTTTTCCCTGAATTAATGTTTGCATATCCGATTTTTTCATTACCCGATAAGACAATTTGTATATCTATGTACTTTCTGTGTGCTTCAGGCTTACTTTCAGATATATTTTTAGTATTATATTCATCTATATTTACATAGATATTTTTACCGTCAATTTCATAACTTCCGGGATTTAAGCAGTTGGTTTTGTCTAAAAATTTTTCTACCTTTTCAAAACCCTTGTGCAAATTAACATATTTATAAAAATTTTCCAAATTATCAATAATCAAATCCTGCCTGCCTTTCTGTCTTTTTTATTTTGTTTAGCAACACAATTGTAAACAAATGTTAACACAAAGATAGTCAAAAAGGCAATTATATAATCCGTATATACTTTATATAGGAGTAGAGATTAATTTATTAGAGATTAGAGGAAATTTAATATGAACGAAACACAATTGATGACTATGATGGGTGTAATTGCAGATCCTGAAAAAAATGTTTATGATTTGTCGAATAGAAAAAACAGACAAGAAATTGAAAGAATCGTTCGTATTATGAATATTTCCAATAGTCAGAAAATTGAACACAGAATGCTTTCTATAAAGAAGTTAGCAACATTTAAACTTGTAATGAGCAATAATTAATTACGAAAGACATAAGTAAGTGATATGTTTAAATATCATATCATTACTTAAATAAACAAATTTTAAATTTAAACATGGACGAAAGTCCAACTCTCTCTCTCTAAAATCTCTTTGGCCGAAAGGCCATTTTTTTTGCTTATTTTTATCTGCAAACATAAGCAATAACAAATAATATTTTTGTGAAAAATAAAAAATAAAAATAAAACTATTCAATATCTCTGTAAGATTGTTTGTAGAAGTATTGTTCTTTAAAACCTATATTTTGGTACATTTTAAATGCAGATACATTATCCGTGTCACAGGTTGCATTAATTTCAGAGAGAGTTAATTTCCCGTTTAAAACCATGGAATAAGTGTCAGTAACGACTGATTTCAGCATATAGACACCATAAGATTTTCCTCTTAAATTTTCTTTAAGAGCAACTATAGGTACATTTGCAATTGAATTATTTGTTAAATTAGCAAAGCACAAACCCACAAGTTTATTATGATATAATAACACTTTCGATTGTTCGGGAAGAAATTCGCCATATATACCGCAAACAATTTTTGCGACGATATCCTGACATCCTTTTACAGATAAAAACCTTGGGTCAAATTTAGCATCAGACATTGGTTTAAAGGCACTGTGTATTATTTTTGCCGAATCA
>JBJEGL010000300.1:0-5392 GCA_051875035.1 Candidatus Gastranaerophilaceae bacterium
AGAATAACATTAATTTCCGAAGGAACCACAGAGGTATGATAACCAAGCCAGAATTTGTATCCGCAATTTAATTTATTTAAATACTCAATTATCTCAAATGCATCTGTAGGACGGTGGTGAATCGATATCGCCAAATTCGGTTTTTGTGTAAACAAAATTGTTTCAGCACCTTTTAAAGCCTGCATTTCTGCACCTTCAACATCAAGAGTAATAAAATCAATACGTTTGATATTTTCTTTTACAATGAATTTATCAAGAGAAACAAGTGTTGCAGGAAGATAGGAACCGTCATTTTTTCTGTATATTAAAGATGCATCCATATCATCTTTTATATATAAATCTTTGTAACAATTTTTGTTCCAAAGACCGACTGCATAAGTTTTTATGTTTTTAAATCCGCTTTGCTCAATTTCTTTATTAATTTGTTCGATGATTTTATTGTTAGGGTCAAAACCGATGATTTCACCTTGAGGACCTACTGTTTCGGCAACTTTAAAAGTTAAGGTTAAATCGCTTGAAATACCGCCGTTAATCATTATGTCACCTTCTTTTAACGGAACTTCAGGGCAATAATTTTCAGGGAACTTATCCTTCAATTCCTCATTAAAAGGAGTTTTATTAACATTATATTTTATAAGACCATCAAAAACTTCTTTTGAATAATCATCCGTTAAAAGACTTTTGGCGAAGCTTATTTTGCTTGCATACTTTTGTTCATAAGGTTTTACATTCATAAATTGGTATGCAAAAAAGCCGATTAAGCAAATTACAAAAAATAGCCATAAACGTTTTACAACAACTTCATTCATATTTTATATCTTTTCTTTTCTATTTTTCCTATTTTCTATTATATTTTATACATTTTTTCAATTATTGTAAAGTCTTTTGACTTTTTATTGTCTTTTTTGCCTTTTTTACAAATAAGAATTAAGTTTTGTTAACTTTTTCGCTTCTAACTATAAAAATTGTTGTATAATTTTGTCAAAAAGCTGAAATATATTCGGGAGAAAATATGAAAAAAGATATTGATTGGGAAAAAATCGGATTTGGTTACATAAAAACCGATTATCGTTTTGTATCTAATTATAAAGACGGTAAATGGGATGAAGGGGCATTAACGGAAGATGCAACAGTTACAATGAGCGAGTGTGCGGGCGTTTTACAATATGCACAAACTTGTTTTGAAGGTTTAAAAGCTTATACGACTGTTGATGGCAAAGTTGTTTGCTTCCGTCCGGATTTGAATGCGGAAAGAATGGCTCAATCTTGCGAAAGACTTGAAATGCCTGTTTTCCCGAAAGAAGATTTTATAAAGGCCGTAATAGAGACAGTTAAAGCAAATATCGACTATGTACCTCCATACGGAACAGGGGCTACATTATACATAAGACCGTATATGTTTGGCAGCAATCCTGTTATTGGGGTTAAACCGGCTACAGAATATCAATTTAGAGTATTTGTAACACCTGTCGGTGCATATTTTAAAGGTGCAGTAAAGGGTATAACAATAAGAGTTCCGGATTTTGACAGAGCTGCTCCTTTAGGAACGGGGCATGTTAAGGCAGGATTAAATTATGCAATGAGTTTACATGCGATAGTTGATGCTCACAATCAAGGATACAGTGAAAATATGTATCTTGATTCCGCAACCAGAACAAATGTTGAAGAAACAGGCGGAGCAAATATTATTTTTGTAACAAAGGATAATAAAATTGTTACACCAAAATCAAATACAATTCTTCCTTCAATAACAAGACGTTCATTGATGTACGTAGCAGAAAAATATCTCGGTTTTGAAGTAGAAGAAAGAGTTATTCCTTATGAAGAAATTAAAGATTTCAAAGAATGTGCTTTATGCGGTACGGCAGCTGTTTTATCTCCTGTTGCAAAAGTTGTTAATCACGGAGAAGAAGTTATTTTTGAAGGAACAGTAGATGGGCTTGGCAGTATAACAAAACAGTTATATGATACGTTAACAGGAATTCAAATGGGTAGACTTGAAGCTCCGGAAGGATGGATTCAAACAATTGAATAATAACTGTATTTGAATAAATAAAAAGACTCTTTTAAAAAGAGTCTTTTTTCTATATTATACAACAACTTTTTTCGTTTTAATAGCTTCTTTGATTTTTGTTGTGGAAACTTCCGGTGTTCTCGGTAAATATACAACTTCGCAAAAATCTTTCAAAAAGTCGAACTTTCCTTTCCGGTCATCACCCATAACAAAAACATCAACTTGATATTTAGTGATATCTTCTGTTTTTTGCTCCCAATTATTTTCAGGAATTAATATAATTAAGAAAAATCGCATATAATAACGATATAAATATATAGAAAATATAATAGAAATAGTTTGCGGATTTTTATTAAATTGCATTTTGTTGAGAAATAAAAAAAGAAGCCAAGAAATATAAAAAACAAGAGAAATATTTTTAATAAAAAAGATATTTCATAAGATAATTTTTAATTTTTTTTTAAAGTAAATAATTTTTTATTTATTTATTTTTAATTATTTCCGATTGAGCCTTATCAAAAATTTTCGGGTAATTGAGAAAGGAAAATAGTGCTTTATATTGAAAAAGAGGGGTGATAAATATGATGAACAAACCGATAGGGCTTATGTTAGCAGAAGATCATAAACTTATGAGAGTAGGGCTAAAAACCTTATTTGAAGAAGACGGAACTTTCAAAGTTATTGCTGAAGCAAGCGGCGGAAAAGAGGCAATCGACAAATGTTTGATACACAAACCTGATGTCTTGCTTTTAGATATAGGTTTTTCAGATATTAACGGAATAAAATGTGCAAAAAATATATTAGAGAAAAGTCCGTCACAAAAAATTATAATACTTACGTCGCATACAGACAGCGGAGAAGTCACGGCTGCATTATCATTGGGAATATATGCGTATGTAATTAAAGATATTAATACCGAGATTTTAAAAATGGTTATAAAATCGGTTAATGCCGGAGCGGTATGGTTAGATCCGCATATTGTACCTGCAATAAGGGGAAAAGGCGGGACAACATTTCCTGTTAAGCAGACGGGCAGAGCGGCATTTCGTTCGCAGCACGCAAATTTAACAGAAAGAGAATATGAAGTTTTAAAACTTGTTGTTGACGGAAAATCCAACAATGATATAGCAAATTTATTAAGTATAAGTGAACATACGGCAAAAGCACACGTATGCAATATTATTCAGAAATTGGTAGTTGATGACAGAACTCAAGCAGCGGTAAAAGCTTTAAAAGAAGGGTTAGTATAACTTGTCCGACTGAAATATTTGTGTTAATATCCGATGTAATATGATGAATGAAAAATATTATTCAGCATTTGCATCGGATGAACTTTTTGGCAGCGTATTTGTCAAAAAGTTATATGATTATTTTGGCGGAGATATTGAGTCTGCGTGGAATGCAAACATTTCAGACTTATACCATATAGAAGGTATAAGACAATCGAAAATAGATACTATATTGGGATTGAGAGATAAAATTAATCCTGATTCGGAGTATGAAAAGATAAAAGAATTAGGTTTTTCTTTAATTACTTATGATGACGATGATTACCCCGAATTATTGAAACAAATTCCCGATGCACCGATGTGGATGTATTATAAAGGCAACAGAGAACTTTTAAAATCCATATATAATATTGCTGTTGTTGGGTCAAGGAAAAGTTCGGCTGCTTGCAGGAGCGTACTTGCAAAAATTATATCGGAATTTAAAAATTCAGATTTGTGTATAGTATCGGGTTTAGCGTTGGGTATAGATGCGGCGGCTCATAGAGCGGCACTGGATAATAATCTTGCAACAATTGCGGTATTGGGTTCAGGATTAAATCAAATATACCCCTATCAAAATAAACAATTGTATAAAGACATTATTGAAAACGGCGGGCTTGTTTTGAGTGAATTTCCTGTTAATGCAGGAGCAAATGCATATCATTTTCCAATGAGAAACAGAATAGTAAGTGGACTTTCTCCCTGTACTTTGGTGGCAGAAGCTACACTAAAGAGCGGTGCATTAATAACAGCAAGATTGTGTCTTGAGCAAAATCGTGAATTGATGTGCATTCCCGGAGCAATTAATAATCCGGGAAGTGCCGGCATATATAAATTGTTAAAAGAAGGTGCCGGTATTGTTACTTGCGGTGATGATATTTTACAAAATATGAATTGGAGCTTAGTTAAAAAAACAGAAAAGCAAGAAGTTG
Source organism: Candidatus Gastranaerophilaceae bacterium (assembly GCA_051875035.1). Lineage (GTDB taxonomy): Bacteria > Cyanobacteriota > Vampirovibrionia > Gastranaerophilales > Gastranaerophilaceae > RUG841. The sequence goes on from JBJEGL010000300.1 coordinate 4,215, forward strand.
ATAACGGATTATCCGATAAAGAAAATGGTATTGTCGAGCTTCTTCGTCAAGATTCTTTAACAATTGATGAAATTGCATTGAAAACGGGTTTGCATATAGATGATTTAATGATAATATTAACTCGGCTTGAGCTTGATGATATAATAATTCAAGCTGAAGGCAACAGATATTGTGCATTGTAAATTTGACGGACACAGACATGGCAGTAAAAAAGGCAACAACAAAAAAAGCAAAGAGTGAAACAGAGACTAAAACAGAAACAAGAACTAAGGCAGCAAAATCGGCAAAAAGCAATTCATCAAAAAAATCCGAAAAGTCATTAGTTATAGTTGAGTCTCCTGCTAAAACAAAAACCATAAGAAAAATTCTTGGAGATGAGTATGTTATAGAGGCAAGTTACGGTCATATACGAGATTTTCCTCCTAAGGTTTTGGGTTTTGATGTTGCGGATAATTTTAAACCGACATTTGAAGTTATTCCCGAAAAGAAACAAGTCGTTAAAAAATTAAATGATCTTGCACAAGAATGTTCAAAAGTATATCTCGCATCCGATCCTGATAGGGAAGGAGAAGCTATTGCGTGGCATGTGCGGGAAGTTTTAGATGTTCCTGATGATAAAATATACAGAATTGAATTTAATGAAATTACTCCAAAAGCGATAGTTCATGCTGTAGAAAATTACAGAAACATTGATTCTCAAAAGGTTCATGCTCAGCAGACAAGGCAAATTTTAGACAGATTAGTAGGCTATAAAATCAGTCCTGTTTTGTGGGAAAAATTAAGAAATAATAGACTTTCAGCGGGAAGAGTTCAGAGTGTTGCTCTCAAAATGATATGTGAGAGAGAAAAACTCATAGAAGCATTTGTTCCGGAAGAGTATTGGACAATATCTGCCGATTTTGAGAAAAATAAAAAACAGTATTCTGCGGAACTTGTAAAATATAACGGTAAAAAAATTGAAATAAAGTCAGAAGCTGAAAGTAATAAAATTGTTAATGAATTGACTCAACCTGATATGGAATATAAGGTTGATAAAATTTCTAAAAAGAGTTCAACTAAAAAGCCGCAGCCTCCATTTATAACTTCTACATTGCAGAGAGAAGCAAGTAATAAACTTTCGTACGGTGTTTCAAAAACGATGCAGATTGCACAAAAATTATATGAAGGTGTAGATATAG
>JBJEGL010000301.1:0-5272 GCA_051875035.1 Candidatus Gastranaerophilaceae bacterium
TCCAAATGGGGATATTAATATGAAAGGTGAAAAAAAGTTTCACGAAGAAAAATTTCACGAAAATTTTAACAAAAAAGAACTTTTTGAAAAATTAGTTCCTCTTGTTGAAAATACGGCAATGAGATTTAATGTCATTCCTGTTGAAATAGATTTTTCCAAGGAAAATCACAGATGGTATTTAAGAATTTTCATATATTCTAAAGACAGAGAAATAACACTTGACGATTGTGAAAATATGTCAAGAAGTCTTGGTGATTTTTTGGATGAGCTTATTCCTTTCAAATTTAATCTTGAAATCAGTTCTCCTGGTTTGGAGCGTAAAATTAAGTCAGACAGGGAATATTTAATTTTCGTAGGGAAGGATATTCAAATTAAATTAAAAAACGGAATTGATGATACTTATGAAAAACAATTTGTTTGTAAGATTGTTGATTTTGATGAAAATGAAGGTCTGAAAGTCTTTTTATACGGCAGAAAAGAAGAAGTTATTATAAAAAAAGAAAATATCATAAGTGCGAGATTATACTCGCCTGATTTATAGGAGAAGAAAAATGATAAAAATCGGGACAGCTTTATTTGAAGCTTGTGAAGAACTTGAACAGGAAAAAGGCATTAGTAAAGACGTAATTAAAGCTTCATTGTGTGATGCTATGGTAACAGCATACAAAAAACATATCAAAGCAAAAGAAGCAAACAATGTCGAAGCAATTTTAGATGAACAATCCGGAGAAATAGGTGTTTTCAGAACGAAAGTTGTTGTTGAAACTGTAGAAGATCCCGATTTGGAAATTTCTCTTGAAGAAGCAAAAGAAATCGATGAAGATGTTGAACTTGAGGATGAAGTAAAAATTGAAGTTACTCCTGAAAATTTCGGAAGAATTGCCGCTCAGTCCGCTAAACAAGTCATTACTCAAAGAATAAGAGAAGCTGAAAGAAAACTTGTATTAGATGAATTTCTTGATAAAAAAGGAACATTAACAACCGGTATTATCCAACGAATGGAAAACAGAAATGTCATTGTCGGAATAGGCAAAGCAGAAGCAATTATGCCGGCAAAAGAACAAATCCCGGGCGAATTTTACAAAGCAGGTAACAGAATCAGAGTATTTGTGCTTAATGTAAAAGATACGCCAAAACAACTTCAAGTTATTGTTTCTCATGCACACGCAGAAATCGTCAGAGAACTTTTTGAACTTGAAGTTCCGGAAATTGAAGACGGAATAGTAGAAATCAAATCCATTGCACGTGAGGCAGGATTTAGAACCAAAATTGCAGTTGCAAGCAATGACCCGGAAGTTGATTGCGTAGGAGCATGTATCGGACCAAGAGGCAGCCGTATTCAAACTATCATCGGAGAATTAAGAAATGAAAAAATAGACATCGTCAGATACTCTGATGATCCTGTTGAATACATTGTGAATACATTGTCTCCGGCAAGAGTCGTTTCTGTTGACATATTAGCAGATGATGAATATGCAAAAGAAGCATTAGTCATCGTTCCTGATGACCAATTAAGTCTTGCTATCGGCAGAGGTGGGCAAAATGTAAGATTAGCACACAAACTTACAGGTTGGAAGATTGATATAAAGAGCGTTTCTCAGGCAGAAACTATGGAACGTAATCAAGAAATGGAACAAGCATACGATGAACCCGTCGAAGAAGAAGAACTTGAAAACGACATCATGGAAGATGATGATAATCAAGAAGAATACGGAGTTGACGAGGATGATGTTGCTGCTTTAGAAAGCAGTGAAGACGATTCTAATGCTTCCGAAGAATAATAAAATAACTACATAAACAGAAAACGGATGTTTATAACATCCGTTTTTTTATAATAAAAAATAATGTATATTTTTTTTAATATTCTTGATTTTCAACTAATTCAAGAAAATCAACTATTGTACAATCAAATGCATCTGCTATTTTACACAGCATCTCAACACTCAAAGTTCTGTTTCCTCGCTCAATCATTCCATAAAAAGAAGTGGATACACCAATTCTCTTTGCCATATCTGATTGAGGAATCCCCTCAGATGTTCGCATCGTTTTTACTAATTTTAAAATATTTTCTACATTAATTTCATTCATATTTTTATTGTATTATGATAAAAATTTTTGTCAACACTATATGTGTTTCAAAAACTTTTTGAAGATATTAAATGTTCATGATACACTTAAAGCATTATGAACTTTAGTTTACTTCTAAATCCGGTAATAGTATCTGTTATTGTACTTTGCGTATTATGTGTACGCAAAGTAAATGTGCTTTTATCATTAATTATAGCTGCTATAACTGCTGGATTACTTGCTCATGTTCCTATCGGAGAAGTTATGCAGACATTTGTTTCGGGCATGGGTGCAAATTCCGAAACTGCTTTAAGCTATATTTTACTTGGAACATTTGCTGCGGCAATGATTCACACAGGACTTACTAAATTAATTGCAAATAAAATTTCAGTCATAGTAAAAGACAGAAAATTTTTATTGATTTTTATTTTAGCATTATTGGCAGTTATTTCACAAAATATTATTCCTGTACATATTGCATTTATACCGATATTAGTTCCACCGCTTCTTTTGTTAATGAACAGATTGAAAATAGACAGAAGAGCGGTTGCATGTGCACTTGCATTCGGGCTTAAAGCACCTTATATAGTTATACCGGCAGGATTTGGACTTATATTTCAAGGACTTATAGCATCCTCAATTTCACAAAACGGCATTGTAGTCAAAACAGATGACATTTGGAAATGCGTATGGATTTTAGGTATAGCAATGCTAACAGGTCTTTTAATTGCTGTTTTTGTTACATACAGAAATCCTCGTGAGTATGTAAATAAAGATATTTGCAACGAAGACATTTCCAATATTTCAAATGAAGTACCCAAATTTTCTAAACAACACGCCATAACACTTTTTGCTGCATTAGTCACCTTTGTTACTCAAATAATAACTAAATCTCTACCCTTAGGTGCAATTGCCGGTCTGACAATAATTTTCGGCACGGGGGTTATCAGTCACGAAAAAACAGACAAAATGATTGATGAAGGTGTCGGAATAATGGGATATATAGCCTTTGTTATGTTAATTGCCGCAGGATATGCATCTGTTTTACAATCAACAGGAAGTATAGAAGCCTTAATACAGGGAATTGAACCCTTTATGCACGGAAGTAAATTAATAGCAGCTATAATGATGCTATTTGTCGGACTGTTCATTACAATGGGAATAGGGACATCTTTTGGAACAATACCTATTTTAGCCGTATTGTTTGTTCCGATATGTCAAAGCACCGGATTTTCTGTTCCTGCAACAATAGTAATATTAGCAGCGGCAGCTGCACTTGGTGATGCAGGCTCTCCTGCGTCAGATACAACTCTCGGACCAACTGCAGGGTTAAATGCCGACGGACAGCATAATCATATAAAAGATACATGTATTCCGACATTTTTACATTATAATATAGCTTTAATTATTTTTGCACTTATTGCAGTTTTAATTTTTTAATATTCTTTAAATTTTTGTTTATAGATATCTTCAGGATGAGCAGAATTTGATAAAACAATTTCATAATACTCATTTTTATCGATATTTACACCCATATTTTTTATATTAAACTTTTTGTTGTTTACTTTTTTATTTTTATCATTGTTCATTTTATATATTTATCATTAAATTACCATCAACTACTTTACCATATTTGTTTTCATAAGGAAAGCTTTCTTTAACAGCAAGAAAAATCACAGACCCAATTATAAAATAAAACAAAATACCGGTTAAAAGAGACGTTTGTGCAGTTGAAAAAGCAATAATCGCAGCAATCCAAATCCAATATCCGATACCTGAACAATTAAAATCATGAAGCCTTCTTATCGCAAGCAAAGCTCCGGATACACAAGCCCATATATTAAACATAAAATACATTACAGAAGTAACCGCCAGTATTATAAAAGGTAAAATCCCAAGATTTTTCATTTTATGCGGAATAGATAATACACCTGCATCAAACTTCAACTGAAGAACAACAACCGCTAATGTTGAGATTAATGACAAAAATATTAGAGAAATTATTGCTGACATAACTATAAAACAGATAAATTCTTTTCTTGTAGAACGACCTCTAAAAGAAAAATTACACATAGTGTTTGTAAATGATGTTATCATATATTTCTCCTATATTGAATAATCTCTTTGATTGACAATATGAGGCTTCGATATTTATATAATGCCCAAATATAAAAATATCAAACATTTTAAACACAAATAGTATTATATAAGCCTGTACGCAATATTTACAACTAAAAACACTTATAGTTGCATATTTGCAAATTAATGCATTTTGTACATAAAACACTATTTGTATCTAATATTAATTATCTGTTGCTATTACAGCTTCACCGTATTTATTAGGACCCACTGTACCTTTTTTTAATATACAAATCAAGCACAAAATGAAGTTGTACAAACAGAATAGCAGAATATATCAGTATCAATCTTAAAATAAAAAATGTAAGAATTCTTTTTTAGAAGAACGACCCTTGACAGATATATGTGTTAAAATCCTCCATATACTTTTACAATAATCATTAAATATAAAAAATGACCTTATATATTTTATAACGGCTGCACGTTATTGATTGTTCTATAAAGTTTCATTCATAGCAGCTTTAAACTTTGCCAGTGCAACTGCCAAAGCCTTATTTTTATTCCTAATATCTTTTTGATATTCTTCACTGCCTTCTCTTGCTTCAAGTTTTTCTTTTTCTGTTTTAGCGACAGCAGCATCAATATCTTTTCCATTTTCGGCATCTTCACTTAATATTACGGCTTGATTATTTATTATTTGAAAAATACCGCCAATGATTGCAAAGTAGTTTACTTGATTATCGGAAATAATCTTAGTAACTCCAATATCCAAGGCACTTGTAAAAGGAGTGTGGTCAACTAATACGCCAAACTCACCGTCAACACCTTTTGAATAGATTTCGTCAACATCATCTTCAAAAACTATTTTTTCATGAGTTATAATTTTTAAATGTATTTTATTTTTAGGCATTCAGTTCACCGTTATTTCTGCATTTCTTCCGCTTTTTTAAGAACATCCTCGATAGTACCGGCCATATAAAAAGCTTGTTCGGGAACATTATCGTGTTTACCTTCTATAATTTCTTTAAAACCTTTAATAGTATCTTCAAGTTTTACATAGGCACCGTTAATACCGGAGAATTTTTCAGCAACAAAGAAAGGTTGAGATAAGAATTTTTGGATTTTT
>JBJEGL010000302.1:0-5196 GCA_051875035.1 Candidatus Gastranaerophilaceae bacterium
TGAAGCTATTTGAACGACATCATATCCGCTCACCCTTCTTAAATCATCCGTGCTTATTTGAGGATTGCATGCGATTATTGCTTGCTCGCCTATTAATATATGGAGCAAGTAATCCGCCTGTGCAACCTTAATGCCTGCCGCAGAGTTTTTGCCTAATAATTTTGTTTTTTCACCTTCAGCCCTTGCAATATGGTCAATGCTTATAAGTTCAATATCATATTCCAAGGTTTTTAATTCTTTTCCGTTAACCTTAAGAGGTTTTTGTAATGTAATTGTTTCTTTGCTCATTTTTACTTCCTTTTTTAATTAAAAAGGGCGATTTGCACCGCCCTTTTTTAGTACGTACAGATTATAAAAGACTCTTGATGTCTTTTGCATAATCAACCCCATTAATTTTGCAAATATTTTGCAGTTTATCAATGAGGATTTTTTCTGCCCCATCAACAAAGAGTTGATATCTTGTAACAGCAAATTTAATCTCTCCTTCATAAGCCGAGCCGGGTTCTAATGAACCGCCCGGGATATTTTTAGGAATACCTGTCAAAAATGCCTTACAACCGCCGACAGACATTGTGCTGTCAGTTGCGAGTGATTGTTGAACGAATCTGTATTCAATCTCTTTTGATTCAAGTCCTAACAATGAGAAGAACCCTTTATCAAATCCGATTTTTGTTACAGAAGCCTCCAAATCACCTGTTAAAGGAGTCGGAATTGTTAATGTTCCCTGTGCCTTTAATTCGGCTGTTTCAAATTCAATTTCAGGCAGATTAAGTGTTACATCTTCAGCAACGAGGTCTGTTCCGCAATAGACAGTGTCTGCTAAAACTGTCCCGATTTTATCTAAACTTGCCATATTAACCCTCCTCTACCAAACTTGACAAACCTTCATCTGTATAAAGAACCTCTGCAGTCGATGATTTATACTGCGGAGCAACAGTTACAGGTATGTCAAACTTAAAGTCACCTGACATCAAATCTTCTGTTGAGTTTTCACTCGCCAAGAACAAGATTTTAGGTTCGCCAATTAATGCACCGACTGCAACAAGGGCATCAAGGTGTTTCTGTTCTGATGTCAGAATTGAATCTCTTAAACCTCTGTTGAACGGTTTATCAATTTTCGGACCTTGTCTCTTTTGGAATTGATTTTCACAATACATAAGCATTCTCATGTATGTGTCAAAAATACAACGAGGATCGTCATCTGTTCCATATCTATATTTAGCAGTATGTCCGCCCCACAGCTTCAATTTGCCGCCATCAGAGAATATTGTTGAAATGCCACGCTCGTTCAGGTTGTTTGCAGTTGTTCTGTCAAAACCCTGATTTGTTGCGTTTGCACCGAAATATTGTGCTGTAACAGGAACTTCCTTATTAGAACAAGTTTCAGCCGGCACATTTTTCCAATTATCGTCTGCTTTCAAGAATTCAACACACGCTAAAACAGATGCGTGATAAATTCTTGTTGTGCCTCCGTCATATCCTTGCGGCCAGAAAACTTTTGTTCTTTCGGAATTATAAGCGTTGTTATCCTTCCATGTGATTGCTTCTGTTGCAGTATCAATAGTTGTAAGAACCGTCTTTTTAACCGTTCCACCTGTTGTCAATGATTGAGCAACACTTCCTATTGTTACAGTGTTATTGTTTGTATCAACTGCAGTTATTGTTCCGATAGATTTGCTTAGTAATCTGTCAGAATATGCAGTCGCATTAACAGCAATGCTTGCAGCAGTATAGAAAACACCTGAAGTGCCGCCGGTATATTTATAAATATTTGTGTTTGTTTCCTCTTCGGATTCTAAAGGAATGTCAGCGAGTGCAAATGCATCCCATTGTTCATTTATATCCTGAATTGCAGAACACAAAGCATTATAAACCAGCTTGTTTTCGCTATACTTCGGTGCCAATACCAAGTTAGGAACTTGACCGAGTTTCTGATAAACAAGAGCCAATGCCCCAATTCCTGAATATTCGCCGTTAGCAGTTACGCCACCAATAATTGTTTCTTCGTCTATATCCGAAAAATCAACTTCATAGAATGTAACCGCAACATTACCGTCTAAAGGATTGTCATCATCAAGAGAATTAATAATAACTTTTCCTGTCGTGAAGTTATAATCAACCGAGAAATCTTCATCAACTGTTTTATTGGTAATTGAGATTGTATCCAATATCACAGTATCAGAAGCAAATGATGCCGTTCCGTTTACAAAATTAAGAGTTTTAGTAGTTGCACTCCCTTTTCTGTGTACGGTCGGATTCAATACATTGATAAAGTATATCGGGCCTATATTTCCGAGCCTGTTGTCAAAGTGAGCAGCGATTGCTTCGCATAATGTAAACTTATCCCAATCATTGGAATAACCGACTGATTTTTGTGCATCAACCAAGTTAGAGATTTTTTTAGGAAAGTTTATTACATTTTGTGTTGCATAGCCCTTAACAAGGTTTACAGGAGCTGTTCCAATATAAACTGCTACTGTTCCTGTTGAAGTTGCACTTTGAGCAGCGGAGGCTCCGATTTTTGCATAGGCACCATGTTTGTAACTGTTTGCCATTTTTTCCTCCTATATTTAAAGTAATTCACTGTATTTTTCTTTAGTTGAAATCGCCCGAAATTCGCAATAAAAACTTATATACGAGAACCAATACGGATAGAAGTTTATTATTGCATCCTGTTCCGTTATAGGTCCGTTTTTAATTTCGAGTTCTTTTACTATACGAATGTCATTGATAAATTCGGCATTCTCAAGCCCACGAAGAGTTGCTTCGACAAAGTTTAATACATCTCGCCACCCCTCAATGTTTCGCTGAAAACCATCACCTGTATGAAGGCCAGGATCCCAAGTTGCAAAATTCAATCTGATATGCATTGTGTTTTTGCCTTTTATCAAAGCATCCGACCGCTCGTCAAATTGAACAGTTATCGATGGAACAACAGGTTTATTGCCGTTTACATCTTTTGTCGGTGGGAACATTAAAAATACTTCAGGTGAAACTAATTCATAGTTGTAACCGTTCGCAGTATTTTCATCATCAGGTTTTTTAAATTTGAACTCGGAGCAGACATTGTCTTTTAACCATGCCTGTATGCTCTCAAGAACCTCTATTGATGTCGTCATATTCCCTCCTACATTGATGTTGTTTTGTGAAGAGCGATTTGAGATACACCCATATCCTCAGCCCAATCATCAATCAGGTATTCCCCACCATCAACATTTAGGTGTGAGCCTGCCGGTTTTTTAGGCGGTAAGTCTGCAGTGTTTGCAAATAAAAGCACCGTTGATTCGGCGACTCCTATTTCTTGCCCCGATAATCTCTCTCTTAAGGCTTCATCATCAAATATACAGGTAATCGGATCGCCCCCCTCAATAGAGTGGGGTGTTCCGAATTCCTCTATATTCATAAAAACCTCATTTATGTCTGCTGCTACATCATCCTTGAAACTCATTATTCAACAACTCCGTCATCTTCAAATGAAGGTGCTTCAACTTCATCTACAGGCTCGTCTGAAAATTGCTCTTCAATAAGTGCAACTAATTCAGCCTTTGAGAGTCTTTTTGTTGCAGATGTAATTGTATAACCTGTTTTTTCAAGAATTGCCAAAAGTTCATCTTTTGTGTTCTCTTCGCTAAATTCCACTCCGCCTTCAAGGTCGATAGCTTCATCTGCAGGTTCATTTTTTGGTGCAGTTTTTACTTCTTTGCCTTCTTTTTTAGCCAAATTAACACTGTATTTCACAATAGGTTCTGCTTCATTTTTAACTTCTGTCGCCAATTCCGCAATACCTTCAGAAATGAGTCTTTTTGCCTTTTCATCATCTACTTCAAAAGGTTTATCTTTTGGAGTTTTAGGAATGGTTGTTAAACCGTTTTTAAAGCCGTAAACGCCTTTAATTATTCTTATAAGTTTACTCATGTTATCCTCCTTAAATTAAAGTGATGTTAATACTGATGCTTTTATCCATGCATGTTTGCGTTTAGGCATTAACAAAGGAGCTGATGCCAAGCGCAGTTCTTTTGATTGATTTTGAGCAGATGCTAAAATCAACGGAACTCTCTTTTCACCGTATGTATGCCATTGGTCATCTTTTTCAAGTTGAGTTACAGCACCATATAATGATTGTCCGCATGCCGGAGCGAGAAGAATTGCTGTGCCATAAGGAATATATGGTGTGCTCGTTCCATCTTCAGCTTCGTATTCTTCAACATACTGATAAATGTCTACTTTGTGACCTTCGCAATTTAATGTTGCTAATTTTGCCACACCGTACTGTTCGATTGTAGGATCTACAGTACCAATATTATAATTGCGGTTATCCAGCAATTTTTGTATTTTTGTGTCAGCTAAAATTACAGAGCCGGTTGCAGCATCAACAAGAAGTTCAGAAGCTCCGATTCCTTTTGCTTTTTGTGCTCTGCACATTGCTGCAATATCACCTATAATGTCAGCATTTGCATTGTCCCATTTATAATCAGGTGTATAAATCCAGTCGTTTGAAACACCGTCATAGAATATAATTTCTTTTTCGATGTTTACAGCAGGATCTTCTGTTTTTTCATAAATAGTACATGCAGCACCAATTAAAAGTTGTGAAGCAATCCATTCTTCTGTTCTTGAAATCATCTCATCTAATTCGTTTGAATCATCAAGTATGAGTTCAGATTCTCTGTCTGCCGGTGTAAGTTCAGGATATATTGCCTCGCCTAATCTCTTCTTTTTCAATTCATCAATTGTAAGAGTTCTTTTTGGAGCAATATATGCCGGTGCAAATGTCTTTGCAGTATGACCGTCTCTTTTAACAGTTACACCGCCAACACGAGGTGCAACGAACGGTGCAAGTCTTTTGTTTCCGTCTTTGTATTCAACCAAAACTTCATCGGTTGCGAATGCTGTTTTAAAAGGGAAATAACGGTCTCTTAAAAATGTAGAGAACGGTTTTTCTTCTTTAATTGCCGCAATAAATGACGGAATATGTTGATAATCAAATGCCATTTAAGTTTCCTCCTATATATTCAAAGCTCTACTAACTAAAATGCCCTTTGTGCGAAGTGCATCTTTATCGGAATCAGCGAATGTATAACCCGTTTTTACCGATAATGAACCTTTGTCAAAGTGCCCTGTTCTATAAACAACAGCTTTTACATCTGCAGATGTTGCATCTACATCATCACAAAGGATGCAGTCTGCTTCGTAAAA
>JBJEGL010000303.1:0-5184 GCA_051875035.1 Candidatus Gastranaerophilaceae bacterium
CATACTTATAATATTGTTTATTTGAATAATTATTATATTTTTTTTGTGCCGTTTTTTCTTTAGCCGCTTGAGTTCGTTTTACGTCGTAACCTTTGATATAATCATATGTTTTTCTTTCATTTTCATCTGAAAGAACTTCGTATGCTTCTTTTATATCAAGAAAAATTTTTTCACCGTCTTTATTAACATCAGGGTGATATTTAACAGTCGCTTTCCTAAATGCTTTCTTTATTTCTTCCGGAGTTGCATCGTAATTAACTCCTAAAATTCCGTAATAATCTTTTTGGGAATAATTTTTCAAAATTCGTTCTCCTGAATTTATTTTACGGATATTTTTATAAATATCAACATTCTTTTTGATTTTCTTCTTTGATATTTTCCGATTTTTGAAATAATAAATTATTTAATATAAAATATGGTTAATATAATTTTATGAATGAGGTGTCGGGCATGGAACTTGATATAATTAAAAATACTGATAAAGAAGTTGCCGATTTGATAAGCAATGAACTCGAAAGACAACAAAATACAATAGAACTTATTGCCAGTGAAAATTTTGCTTCAAAAGCAGTTATTGCAGCGGCAGGTACGGTTTTAACCAATAAATATGCGGAAGGTAAACCTTATAAAAGATTTTACAACGGTTGTGAAAATGTTGATAAAATTGAAATGCTTGCCGTCGACAGAGTAAAACAGCTTTTCGGTGCAGAACATGCCAATGTCCAGCCTCACAGCGGTGCCCAAGCAAATATGGCTGTATTTTTATATGCCTTAAAACACGGAGATACTGTGATGGGTATGGATTTGTCAAATGGCGGTCATTTAACTCACGGTTCTCCGGTAAATTTTTCCGGAATGTATTTTAATATAGTTCCGTACGGAATAAACGAACAAGGCGAAATTGATTATGACGAAGTAGAAAGACTCGCAAAAGAAAATAAACCGAAAATGATTATTTGCGGAGCAAGCAACTATTCTAAAATAATTGATTTTAAACGTTTTAAAGAAATTGCGGATAGTGTCGGTGCTTATTTAATGGCTGATATTGCCCATATTGCAGGATTGGTAGCAGGCGGTGTACATCCTTCTCCTGTCGGATATGCGGATTTTATAACGACAACTACCCATAAATCATTAAGAGGACCGAGAGGCGGTATTATTATGTGTTCCGAAGAACATGCCGCAGGTATAGATAAGGCTGTGTTCCCAGGGGTTCAAGGCGGTCCTTTGGAGCATATTATAGCTGCAAAAGCAGTTGCATTAAAAGAAGCTTTGCAGCCTGAATTTAAAGAATACGCACAACAAATTGTTAAAAATGCAAAGGCACTTGCCGCTTCTTTGATTGAAGAAGGTATTGATATTGTCGGAAACGGAACTGAAAATCACGTTATGACAATAGACTTGAGAAAAACAGGCAAAACAGGAAAAGATGCGGCAAATGTTCTCGAAAGAGTCGGTATTACCGCAAATAAAAATACTGTTCCTAATGACCCCAAAAGTCCTTTTGTCACAAGCGGCGTAAGAATAGGAACTCCTGCCGTTACAACAAGAGGCTTCAAAGAAGAAGATATGTATGAAGTCGGTAAAATAATTGCATCTGCAATTACCGTGTGGGATAATGAAACTGCTCTGAATAATTTAAGGGAAAGAGCTCAAAAATTATGTGATAAATATCCCTTATACAAGGATTAAAAAATGACAATTTTACAATTATCTGAAGCACATATAATAGGAGCGGTAATTTCGTTTTTGGTTTCGTTATTTATTGTTCCTGCAGTTATATATTTTTCAAAGAAAAAGGGACTTGTTGACGAACCCGGAGGAAGGAAAATTCATGATCATCCGGTTCCGAGGCTCGGCGGAGTAGCAGTTTGGACAAGTACAATGCTGACATTTTTGTTTCTTGTCTTTTTAAGCTATTATCCGTATGGTTCACTTTTATCGGGTATTTTGCTCGGAAGTTCGTTAATGTTTTTGTTAGGGCTTATTGATGATATTTATTGTCTCAATGCAAAATTTAAACTTTTCATACAACTTGCCGTTGCAACAATTGTTTATTGTCTCGGTATAAGAATAGAAGATGTCTATCTCCCTTTTGGAATTTCTTTTCATTTGGGATTTTTATCATGGTTTGTAACAACTGCTTGGATTGTCGGTGTTTCTAATGCTGTTAATTTTATTGACGGAATAGACGGACTTGCAGGTTCTTTAATTTCCGTAAGTGCGGTAACTCTCGGGTTAACGGCTGCCGCAATGTCTTCTACCGGAATGGTTAGCCCTTTGATTGCTTTTATTTTAGCAGGTGCAATGCTTGCGTTTTTAACATATAACTTTAGTCCCGCAAAAATATTTATGGGTGATTCCGGAGCTTTATTTTCAGGATTTCTTCTTGCAACTTTATCTATAACAGGTGTTATGCAGGCTGATTCAACAGCAATGTGGATTCCTGTTTTGGTTTTATTCGTTCCTATTTTTGATATTACTTTTGCTTCCGTCAGAAGAATACTAAAAGGAACATCTCCGTTTGTTGCGGATGCGGAACATATTCATCATAAATTATTAAAAGCAGGGTTATCACAAAATAAAGCAGTTTTACTTCTTACCATAATCTCCGTAATATTCGGTGCTATAGGAGTATTACTGATAAATGTATCAATAATGAAATATTTTTTATATGCAATGGCACTCTCTGCAATAATGCTTATATTAAATTTTCAAGCAAGAAAGTAGGTAAAATATGTCAATCAGAAAAATTTTGAAATATGGCGATCCGATATTAAGACAAAGGTCAAAAGAAATTACAAAAATTTCAAAAAAAATTCAAGTATTGGCAGAAGATATGCTTGATACAATGTATGCCAATAACGGTGTAGGGCTTGCCGCTCCGCAGGTTGGCGAGCTTTTAAGGCTTGTTGTTATTGATGTGTCAACGGGAAAAGAAAGATATAATCCTATTATTTTGGTCAATCCCAAAATAATAAAAAAAGACGGGGCTGTTGCTTGTAGTGAAGGTTGTTTGAGTTTTCCTGATGTATATACTGATGTAAGACGATATAAAAATGTAACGGTTAAAGCTCTTGATTTAAAAGGTAAACCGTTTATTATTGAAGGTAAAGACGGAGAGCTTCTTGCTAGGGCATTACAGCATGAATTTGACCATTTGGACGGAGTTTTGTTTGTTGACCACGTAAGAAACAGATTTGAAGCGGATAAAATCCTTGAAGAAAAAGGACTTCCTCATGTTGAACCCGAACATTTGATTGATGAGTCGGAAATGGAAGAAATTATTGCTCAAGAGGGCGGTAAAGTAATTGATAAAGTCGAGGAAAATAATGATTAAAGTTATATATATGGCAACACCTGAAATAGCTGTTAGTGCATTGGAAAGGCTTTATTCTTTTCCGGATGTAGAGGTAGTTGGTGTTGTTACAATGCCGGACAGACCTGCCGGCAGAGGATGCAAAATAAAAGAATCTCCCGTTAAACAAACTGCTGTTAAGCTTGGAATACCGGTTTTTCAAACACCTTCTATCTCAAAAGATGAAGATTTGAAATCTAAATTAAAATTAATGAATGCTGATTTTTTTGTAACATTTGCCTTTGGACAACTATTGTCACAGGAAGTTATAGATATTCCAAAATATTGTATTATCAATTTACACGCATCACTTCTTCCTAAGTATAGAGGGGCAAATCCTATTCAATGGGCAATTGTCAATGGTGATAAAGAAACAGGTATAACAACTATGAAAACCGTATTAAAAATGGATGCAGGTGATATTTGTTTATCTGAAAAAATTATGATTTCCGATGATATGACGATGCCGGAATTATCTTTTGAAATTTCTCAAAAGGCTCCCGATTTGATATATAAAACTTTAAAAGATATTGTTTCGGGAGAATTAGTTCCTGTTCTGCAGGATGAAAATCAAGTTTCTTTTGCTCCGAAATTTAAAAAAGAAGACGGGATTGTTGATTTTAACATCACAGCAAAAGATTTTCATAATAAGGTGAGAGGTTTGCAGCCTTGGCCTATGGCATATTTATGCAGAAATGAAAAAAATATCCAGATATTTGATACGGAAATAAGCGATATGCCTTGTGAAAATGCCAAGCAAGGCGAAATTATATGTATTAATAGTGCAGGACTAACTGTAAAATGTGCAGATAAGGCAATTTTAATAAAAAATTTAAAACCCGAAAGCAAGTCAAAAATGTGTGCTTGTGATTTTGCAAACGGACATAGGTTAAAAAAGGGTGATATATTATGATTAGAGGAATAAGGGGTGCGGTTACGGTATCTGAGGATACTGTAGAAAATGTTAAAACTGCTACTGTAGAATTACTTTCAAAAATGATAGAAGTAAATAATTTGAATACTGAAGATTTTGTTACCGTTAATTTCTCTATAACTACGGATATAAAAAGTGCTACACCCGCAAAATTTGCAAGAACGGAACTTGGCTGGAATACAGTTCCTATGATGTGTTATCGTGAATTTGAGTTTGATGGCGGATTAAATAAATGTATTCGGGTTTTAATAGTAACGAACAGTGACAAAACGCAAAAGGAACTTGTTCACGTGTATCTTGGTGAAGCAAAAATACTTCGTCCTGATTTACGTATAAGCTGATTGGAAAAAAATTTTTTCTCGTTGTATAATTAACCTATGATAATATTAATTGTAGGTTCAGATGTAAATGCGTGTTCAATCGCAGAAAGAGTGAGTAAAAGCCCAAATATTGATGTTGTCTTTATGACATCAAGTGAGAAGTTATGCGATTTTGCACAAAATGTTGATATTTCGGAAACAGACAATGAAGAACTTTTAGATTTTGCAATAGAAAACGGAGTAGCATTTACGATAGTAACTTCTACTTTAGCAATACAAAATAATATTGCGGAAGTTTTTACAGACGCACGTCAGCAAATTTTTGCACCCTCCTCACAAGCAGCTGCATGCGGAATATATAAATCTACCGCAAAAAAAACAATGTACAGACTAAAAATTCCAACAATGAAGTTTGGAATTTTTGATAGGGAAATTCCTGCTGTTGAGTATGCATCATCATCAAGAAAAACTCTTGTTATAAAAAATGATACTCATATTTTGGGAGAACATCCTGTTTTTGCATCGACATTTAAACAGGCAAAAAGTGCAATAGAGCATTGCTTTTTATACCC
>JBJEGL010000304.1:0-5182 GCA_051875035.1 Candidatus Gastranaerophilaceae bacterium
TTATTGGATTGTTTTTTGTGCCTACGGTTGGATTGGTGTTTGGGCTCCTTTAATTGTTATGATAAGAAGTTTTGTTACAGATACAATTCGCAGTATTGCTTTTGCTGAAGGCTGTACGGCTTTTGGTGAAGACAGTCTTGTGCAAACTAAAATCGGCAGATTTTTAACGGCATCAAGATTTTCAAGAGCAGTATATGGTGGTGCCAAGCTTATTGCTTTTATGAGTGTAATTGCATGTCATGTTCCTGAATATACTCCTTCAAAGGTGCTTATTTTGACAATGGATATTTCTGTATACACAACGATTCTTTTCTGTGTAATTCGTGCATTACCTGTTATATCGGCAAGTAAAAAATACTTTACAGCAAAATAGTTATGGAAAAAATAAATTTTAATATAGTTTTAGTAGAACCCGAAATTCCGCAAAATACCGGTAATATTATCAGAACTTGTGCTTGCACAGGTTCTCAGCTTTATTTAGTTGGAAGATTAGGATTTTCTTTAGATGATAGGCATTTGAAACGCTGTGGTCTTGACTATCATGATGCCGTTAGTATAAAAAAATATAATGATTTGCAGTCTTTACAGGAAGCAAATCCTAATTCTGATTTTTATTATTTAACAACAAAAAGTAAAAATATATATACAAATCAGACTTTTAAACATGGTGATTTTTTTGTATTTGGACCTGAGACAAGGGGATTACCTGAAAATTTATTATTTTCAAATATGGAAAAAACTCTCACAATTCCAATGAGAGAAGGTCAGAGAAGTTTAAATTTGTCAAACTCTGTTGCTATTGTTGCGTATGAGGCAATAAGACAATGCGGATTGAATTAGCTGAAATATTAAAAAATTTCCCACGTCGGAAAAAAGACTCTCATAAAGGTTCGTACGGAAAAATTATAAATTTTGCGGGCTCAAAATACTATACGGGAGCTGCTGTTTTATCGTCAATTGCTGCATTAAAATCAGGTGCAGGATATGTTACACTTGCTTGTCCGGAATCAATAGTTCCAATTATTAGTTCTTATTCTCCTGATATAACATTATTTCCGTTGAAATCATCAAATGGTTGTATTGATAGTTCTTCTACGGATATCGCTATAGAAAAAGCTGAGGAATATGATGTGATTTCTCTTGGGTCTGGATTATCAATAGAAGAAGGCTCACAAAGATTTGTGTTGAATTTTCTTGAAAGAATTACTAAACCAGTAATAATTGATGCAGATGGATTAAATGCTATTGCTAATAATAATTTTTATAAATTTCCGTTACAAACAATAATAACGCCGCATCCAAAAGAATTCTCAAGATTACTTAATATTTCGGTTGCGGAAATTCAATCTGACAGGGTTAATTATGCTGTAAAAACTGCACAAAAGTTTTCTTGTATTGTTGTTTTAAAAGGGATGAATACCATAGTTACAGATGGAAATAAAGTCTACATAAATGATTCTGGAAATTCAGCTTTATCAAAAGCGGGAAGCGGTGATGTTTTGACAGGTATTATTTCCGGATTTGCGGCACAAAAATGCGATTTGTTTACTGCTGCATCGTTGGGAGTATATATCCACGGACTTGCCGCAGATATTGCAGTTGAGGAAATGACTGAATACGGACTTTTAGCTTCTGAATTAGTTTCTTTTATCCCAAAAGCTATAAAGAAAGTAATTTGAAATATATAAAATTATTGGTAAAATAAAAATATGGAAAGAATTGAAGAATTACGACAGATAATTCATAAAGATCCTTCAGATTTTCAAGCAATGAGGGAACTTGCTTATGCTCTTATGGATGTCGGAGAAAATGAAAATGCTCTTAACGCATTATTATATCTTATAAAAATATTTCCAGATGAAGGAAAACTTCATTATAATTTGGGTATTGTGTATGAAAAGCTTAGAGAAACTGAAAAAGCTGTTATAGAATATCAAACTGCATTAAGACTTGAACCAGACGATGCGGATTATATGTATAATCTTGCGTGTGCTTATGTTAATAAAAAAGAATACGAAGGTGCAAAGGCTTTATTTTTAAAAGTACTTAATATTGATACAGAAGATGAAAATACTATTTTTCACCTCGGTATGATTAATTCAAGACAAAACAATTCTAAAGAGGCAATTGATTTTCTTGAAAAAGCAATTGCATTAAACCCTGACGATGCAATCGCAAGGTTTTATCTTGCATACGAATATAAAAGAACAGGTCGTATTGAAGATGCATTAAATGAATATAACGAAGTTATAAACTGTTCTCCAGACTATAGCTGGGCTTATTTTAACATTGCTGCAATTTATTGGGAAATGGGTGATGTAATGAATGCTGTTGAGAATCTTGATAAAACAGTAGAATTAAATCCTCATGATACAAAAGCTTATGAACTGTTTGTTAAAATTTTACTGAAAGAAAATAACGATCAGGGAGCAATGGCTGTTGTGCGAAAAGCAATTAGCGATAATCCTGAATGTGGCGATTTATATTATACAGCAGCTCAAGTTTGTAAAAAATTAAAGGATAATGCGAATTATGAAAAATTTTTAAAATCAGCTATGCAATATCCTGAGACACTTACTCTTTCTGTAAAAGATGTCAGAAAAGAATTGACAGGAAAATAATCATAATATAAAAAATTACAATTGAGTTTCAGGAGCTTTGATTTTAATCTTTATGTTGCGAAATGTTAAAATAGAATAAAAAAACATGGCAATTTTTGCAAGAGTATATACTTTATATATACACAAGGATAAAATGGAGGATAGAGAAAATGGGAATTAACTTAACAGAAATTGCAAAACTTGTAAATATTATAGGACAAGCACAAGGTGGTGCTGCACAAGGTGTACAACAACAAAATCAAGAAGGCGGCGGACAAAGTATTTTTGATCAACTTGGAATTAAGAATAAAGATGACTTAAAAGCAGGTTTCCAATTATTCAGAGAAGATCCTGCAGCAACAAGTAAAGCTATGGCTGAAACTTTAGGTGGCTGCCCTGAATTAGCTGAAAAATTGGGTGGAAAAATAGGTGGTTTGCTCAATAAATTTTTAGCATAATGTAGATTTAAGTATTAAAAAATCCCTTGGAATAAAACCAAGGGATTTTTTATGCCGTGCCACTGTCTATCGACACAAAAAAATATGGGTTTCAATACATTTATCTCCTCTGTCAAACAACTACACCCGTAAGACATTCCTTAGTGCTGCTGTGTTCCCACCCTGACACGGTTCGAAAGCTTTCGCCATAATTGTTGACAACATCAACAATAAATATACTGTCCGCCATAACTCCTTGAGCCTCACGACAGGCTCTGCGCCTCGCATAAACTTCGAGTCAAGAGATTGCAATTCCCCACGGAGCACGGCTTAATTATTTTACATTGAAAAAATTTTTTATGCAACTTAAAAATTTAGGAGATACTTCTCTACCGCTCCGTATGACATAGATTCTTCGCTTACCTTGCTCCCTCAGAATGACAACAAATTAGAATATTCATACAAGAAAAAAGCGATATTTTAAATATCGCTTTTTAGTGTGTTGAATGTTTTTAGTATTTTATTTTCTGTAAAATACTTGTGTTTTTTGATTTTGTTCCGGTTTCGGCTGTGTAGCTCTGATTTGTTTAACAAAATCAGCAATTAATTCATGGAACTCTTTACCTTGATTTTCATCAATAGTAACTTTTACATCATGCATTTGAGCTCTTTTTTGTTCAGGAGTTAAATTAACATCATGAAGAACATCTAAATTGTGGCGAGCCATATTTATGACTTTTTTCGGGTCATATTCTGTTTTACCGTCAATCATAACAGCAAGTTTTGAATTAATTTCAACACCCGGAAGATCAATTCTTCCACCGGAAGCACCCCCGTGTCCACCTCCATCAAAAATAGATGCCAAAAGTTCTGCGTGATCACTGCAATCTGCAGAACGGAAAGAAATTCTTATACCGTTCATATCTGCAACTTCTGAGTTTTCTGTTACAAAACCTGCTTTTCTGTCTTGAATTGCCATAATAGCAATTTTATCGGCATCATAAGGTGAAGAATACATTTCTTTCGCTTGTTTTTGTAACGGTGTATCTTTAGGATTACCTTGTGCATTTACTTTTGTCGGGTCAGCTTTTAATGCCCCCATAACTTCTGAGTATTTAAAACCATTTTGTACATCAAGTAATGTAAATTCAGGATCATGCTTTAAAGATCCTTCCCAAACTTCGCACATGTCATCGTATGAAACAGAAACAACACCTACACCTAAATCAGGATATACATGTTTTCCGTTAACAGCAATCTGAAGCATCTTGTCACGTGGTGAAAGTTCTCCATTTTCTCCTTCCGTAATTGGAGCCTTGTCGGGAACATCAAAGACTATATTATCTCTGAGCCACTTTTTATCAACTTTTTCTGTTTGATTCGCATTGACTTCGTTAATTAACCATTTTGACATTCCTTCCGGTGCAAAATTCGGTCTGTCTTTAACAGACATTTCCATGTGTTCGGGAAGCAAGTTTGCAGTTCTTGTGAAAGAACCTGTATCGGTTGATGTTCCTGTAATTACCGAAGAAACAAATTTTCTTGCTTCTTCGAAGCTGTTTTTCATTGTACTACCTAATATTCCTGCTTTATCTGCAACAATGGTAACAAGTTGAGTTGCTGCAGGAACCATATCCGATACAAATGCTAAATTGTTTTTATGGATTTTTTCCATATCAACACCGGTTGTTTCTTTTGCATCAATCCACTCGTTAATTTTGTGAGGGTGGTGGTCAATGTAAATTTGCTTATCAGAATTTTCAATATAATCTTTAAATCCGCCGGAAAATCTTTTTGGAGTTGGAATATCAAGCATGATTACCAAATCATATTTCTTTCTGTCTTCACCTTTTAACGGTCCGTCATCAAATAATCTTGAAGGGTCTTGTAAATCCTTAAGTTCATTTTTCAAAATTTGAACTTGTGCTTTTGTTGCAGCAGATTGCTCTCCTGCTTCCATTTTTGCAATACTGTCTTGAACAAGAGCAATTCTATCCGGATTATAAGGACGTTTTACATCTTCAATACCCGGCATTTTATCTCTGAAAAGTCCAGGAATTTTGTCATCAACGGCACAGTCAATTTCTTTATCGGGATATGCACCCTGAATAGCAGTTTTCATTCCAATAACACTGCCTAAAGTAT
>JBJEGL010000305.1:0-5180 GCA_051875035.1 Candidatus Gastranaerophilaceae bacterium
ATAAAGGCGGATGTGCACAGCCTTGCAGATGGAGTTATAAACTTCTTGAAGAAACCCGTCCGAATGAATATTTTGAAATAGAACAAAATGACAGAGGTACTCATATTTTAAGCCCGAAAGATTTGGCTTTGATAAATTATATTCCGCAATTAATTGATGCCGGAGTAGATTCTTTGAAAATCGAAGGAAGAACAAAAAGTCTTTATTATGTTTCCGCAGCAGCAAAAACTTATCGAAATGCAATTGATGAATATGTTGAAAAAAATATTCAAGATAAAGACAGAAATCTTAAAGAACTCGCAAAAATTGGTAATCGAGGATATACTACAGGATTTTATGTTGAAAAACCTAATAGTGACGGATATAGTTATGATATTTCCAAAGGACTTGCAGGAGCTGATTTCTTGTGTATGTTTTTGGGTGAAGAAAATGGTCTTATAAGGGTTTTGACTAAAAATAAATTCTATTCGGGTGATGAAGTTGAAATTTTAACACCTGATGAGCTATATGTTACAAAAGTTTTGAAAGTTGTTGACCCTCAAAATTATGAAACTAAAGAATTTTCAAATACAAATGATACTTCTTTGGTAGAATTTGAGGTAAAGCCAAAAAATATTCAGTACGCCCTTGTGAGAACTGTGGGGATAAAAAACGAAAGATGTTAATAAAACCTGATTACAATGTTGAAAAATTAGAAGATATAAATTTTGATGAACTCAAACAAATGGGCAAAAGTGTTCTTATGTTTGATTTGGATTCAACGGTAATGCCTTCAAAAAGGGGAGAATATTTGCCGGAAACAAAAAATCTTTTGGATAAATTGCAGAAAGATTTTACGGTTGTTGTTTTAAGTAATAATACGGATAAAAAATATATAGATAAAGTTCGCTCTATAAGTAATTTTGAGGTTATTTCTCATGCAAAAAAACCGGATATAAAAGTTATGATGGAATATCTTAACAGAATAGGAAAAACACCAGAAGATGCAGTTATGATAGGTGATAGACCACTAACTGATGTTTTATGCGGAAAAAGAGCTTGTACTATGACAATTTTGGTCGATTCGGTAACAAAAGATGAAGAAATTAAATTGGTTCGTTTTATTCGCTGGCTTGAAAGACTTACTATAAAAAATTAGAATGGGAGAAAAAATGGCAAAAGAAAAACGAAAAAAAATTTTTTTTGGTACTCTTTTTAATATTTTTATAGCTGCTGAATTAGTTGTAATGCTTAATGTAACATATATGCAGTATACAAATAATCATAAATTGGCTATTCCCTATTTATCCCGTTCTGTCTTGCCTTTTGAAGTTCTTTATAAAAATGCTTTTAATAATGAAAGTTGTCCGTTTGGACAAAATGCGGGTGAAAATTTTAAAACGGCACCAATTATAATATTTGGAGATTCATGTGCGTATGGTCTTTTTCTTAATAAGGAGGATAATTTTTCAGGTCAACTTTCACAATTTTTAAAAAGACCTGTATATAACAGAGCTTGGTGGGGATGGAGTGTTCAGCAAACATATTATTTTTTAATGAATGAAGATTTTTATAAAGAGTATAAACAGGAGCCTAAAGCTGTTATATTTGTATATACACCTGATATCTTTGAAAAAATGTATGCTCCGGAGTTATCCGCCGGTTTAAGATATACTGTAATGGGTGACAATATTATTCGTAACTCTATGATATACAATTGGCTTAATTTTTCTTATTTGTTTGAGAAAATTTTTACTGTATATGG
The DNA here is from genome assembly GCA_051875035.1 of Candidatus Gastranaerophilaceae bacterium. Taxonomy (GTDB): domain Bacteria; phylum Cyanobacteriota; class Vampirovibrionia; order Gastranaerophilales; family Gastranaerophilaceae; genus RUG841. Next base: position 1,745 of record JBJEGL010000305.1, read on the forward strand.
TGTAATTCGTTCTAAATTCTTTGACAGTGCATTTAATGATTTTAAATTATATTTGGTTAAAGGTAAGCAAAATGCTGATAAACATTGGAAAAATACTTCATTCTATATTATAAAAATAACAGATATTTTTGATGAAGACAATCCGGAAAAATGGAAAGAGCTTGAAAAAGAAGGCTTTAAAATTATAGAAGGAAAAGACTTGATGGGCGATAATTATACTAAAAAACTTAAATATTGGAAAAATAAGGATGATGATCATCCGACAAGGCTTTTCTGGGAAGATTTTATTCCAAAATTTGTCAGCAAAACAGATTTATAGACAATAGAAACATTAAAGTTATGAGTAAAAATAGTAAAAATTTTAAACTTATGAATGTCGTGATGGTTATATGCGTAATTATTTTCGGAGAAGTTTTTGCGTATTTAAACGATTTATATCTTGGTGCGAGACTTCATAACGGTAAGCTTTTTGCACCGTATTCCATGAAAATTGAAAAATTTTCTACAATATATCAAAATGCTTGGAAAAAAGGTTTTGGTAAGGAATATGGAGCTGATTTTAAAGAAAGACCGATTGTAATTTTTGGCGGTTCTTATGCCTTCGGGTATGGTTTACAGGATGAAGAAACTCTGTCGGCACAACTTTCTGATTTTATTAAAAAACCTGTGTATAATAGGGCATTTCAAGCTTGGTGTGTACAAAATATGCTCTGGCAGCTTAAAAGGGAAGATATTTATAATGAGATAAAAAATCCAGAATTTGCTATATATCTCGGGGTTAATGCTGATTTGGAGAGTGTATATAATCCTGATATCTTAAATGGGTTGAGATATAGAGAATCTAACGGTGAATTAAAAGAAGTTCCTTTTCCTTTTATGCTTTTAAATTATTCTTATTTGTACAAGAAGATTAATCATGAAATTTCATACAGAAAAACTCTCAATTCCTCACAAAATATGAGATTTTTTAATAAACATCTTATAGAAGCAAAAAAAGAGATTGACAAACATTGGAAAAATTGTAAAATGATTGTCATTTGGTACGATGTTCCCGAATATGATGAGTTTTCGGAATTAGAAAAAGTTGGTATCAAAGTTGTTACACTTAATGATTTTATGAAAAGAGAAATTTTATCAAATGACGAATTTAAAAATTCCGGAATAGAAATTCATCCGACTGCGAAAGTTTGGCAAGCAATAGTTCCGGAACTTGTTAAAACGGCAGAACTTTAAAAATATAAACTTTGGAGATTTTATGTGTTTTAATTCAATTGCATACATTTTTGGCTTTTTACCTATTGTGATATTTGTATATTTCTTTTTAAATAAAAAGAGGTTGATTATTCCCGGGAAGATTTGGTTAATTTTAGCTTCAATTTTCTTTTATTCTTCCTTTAATATAAAATACACCCCGTTACTGTTAATTTATGTGGTCATGAATTTTTGTTTTTACAAGCAAATACGCAGATTGTCTGAAGAAAAAAGTAAGGCAAAGGCAGTTCTTATTACTTCAATAGTCGTAAACTTGTTAATTTTAGCTGGTTTTAAATATTTTAATTTTTTTATTGAAACAATTAATTTTGCTTTTAAAAATAGTATTCCCTATATAAATATTATAATTCCGCTTGCAATAAGTTTGCAGACATTACAGCAGATAGGTTTTTTGGTTGACAGTTATAAAAATAAGGATATTGATTATTCTTTTATTGATTATTGTTTATTTTCAATATTTTTCCCGCAAATGATAATAGGACCCATAATCAAGTATAATGAGACAATTCCTCAATTTAATAATTTAAGAAAAAAAATATTTAATCATAAAATTTTTGTTATGGGGATAACAATATTTTTAGTCGGATTTTATAAAAAGAGTTTTTTTGCGGCAGCTTTAGATGAAACGGTTATAGATAAGCTTACGGTTTTATCTTCTTTAAGTACCGTTGAAAGCTGGCTGCTTTGTATTTTTGAATATTTCCGTATTTATTTGGAACTTTCGGGAATGATGGATATGGCAATAGGTTCTGCAATGATGTTAAATATTGAGCTGCCTATTAACTTTAAATCACCTATGCAGGCTAATAGTATTGCAGACTTTTGGGAAAGATGGCAAATTACTTTTGCACGATTTATGAAAAAATATGTATATTTACCGTTGAAATCTTTAAACAATAAAGACTGGTTTATTGATTTATCAATTTTATTGACTTGTATTTTGGGCGGTTTATGGCTTAATTCATCAATTTGTGCTATATTTTGGGGTGTTTTGCACGGTTTTGGATTTTTGATATATCGGACATGGAATAAATTAAATTTCAAATTACCGAATTTTCTTTCAGTGACTTTGACATTTATATTTGTGGCTTTTGCAGGAATGTTTTTTAAGGTTCAGACAATGTCTCAAATGAGAGAACTATCTTCAAATTTATTTTCTTTGACAAAATTTGATACGGTAACTTTAAATCAACATGCATTAACATTTTTGGGTAGCGGAGCAGAAAGAACCTGGGCTGTTTTTCCTTTGATTATATGTGTGATTGGTTTGCTGCTTACAATGTTTAGAGTTTCAATAGAAGGTAAAGATTTGGCAAAGTTTGTTAAACCGAATGTTATTTGGACATTTGTACTTGCTCTTGCAATAGTTGAACTTATTTATTTTTATACTCCGCCTGCAAGATATATGTATTATAATTTTTAAACTTAAATAAGAGACTTATATACAACTTTACGCAAGAAATACTAAGTTATTGTTATTCTGAGTGCGTAGCGTGAAGAATCTTTTTTAATAAACTTAGAAATTTAAGAAATACTTCGGCTAAAGTCTCAGTATGACAGTTTATTATCACTCCGTTTGCATAGATTCTTCAGTCACTTCTTCCTCTTGCAAAAAACATTCACCGGACGTTTTTTGCGGCGGCAGAGTCCTCAGAATGACGGTTATTGTCATTCCTGAAGGAGTGAAACGACTGAAGGATCTATAAAACAGAGTAGTTGTCATTCTGAACCCGACAACAAGTTCGGGGGATGAAGAATCTTAAATATGGATAATAAGGCTCTAATCAAATGCTGAGCGACCAATCGGTAGTCATCAAGATGATGTGGATTTTGTATAATTTTGTTAATTTTTATTTAAGTATTCCTCAAAAGATTTTTTTTCAACATAAAATCCACAGCCTTCGGGCATTTTGGCATAGAAGGATAATTTTTTTTTCGGATATTGTCTGCATAAACGCGGGCGTTTTTTGTAAACTGTACAAAGTTTATCATCTCCAAGGTATTTGCAGGCAAAAAATGTATTGCCAAACTCATCTTTTCCTTTTATGTAAAATCTTTTATATGTCGGAAAAATAAATTGCATAAACTTAAATTCTTTTTCAGTATAATTGTATGCCGAATATAGCATTTCACAGCATTTTCCGCATTTGTTGCAGGCTCCTTT
>JBJEGL010000306.1:0-5165 GCA_051875035.1 Candidatus Gastranaerophilaceae bacterium
GATTGTGCCATTTGTGATAACTTTTAAGCAGAAGTTGAAGAAAAACGGCGAGATTAAGTCGAAAATGTACATAACGGTTGCGGAGCCGATTTATCCTGAGTTGGAGTTACCGTTTAATCAAGGGGTGAGCAGGCTATTAGAGAGAACCCGAAGTGTTTATCAAAGGGTGATGACCGATTTCTACAAGGAGTTCCCGCTCGTCGCTGAGATTTCTTACAAGGACAATGGCTCCGGCAAAGAAGAAAAATTTATTAATTTTGACAAAGACATAACAATTGCCGTTATGGGATGCCCGGTAAACGGTCCGGGTGAAGCAAAGCATGCTGATTTTGGCATAGCGGGAGCAAACGGAGAAGGATATATATTTAAAAAAGGTGAAATTCTCAAAAAAGTCAAAGAAACGGAATTATTAGATGAATTCGTAAAAATTGTTAAATCAGAAACAAAATAAATACATTTTTTGAAGGTATTCTCTTTTGTAAGAATAAGTATTATAATATAATTTATAAAGAGGTGTAATATGAAAAAATTATTAATAGCATTAAGTTTGGTACTTACCGCATCATTAACAGCAGAAGCTTATCTTGATACAGAACATATGACAACGAAACAATATATGTTGAATGCCGGATATTCCGCTTACATGTCATCTATGGCGGAAGTGACAACTCGTGATCCATATGCCTCCACGGATGATATTTATCCTCAACGCAGTCCTAAGAGGTTTTTACAAATGTTGTGGAAAAAAGTTGACCCCCTTGCATTTCCGGATGTCAATGATAATTTCCATGATATTAAAATGAATGCAGGATTTAATGATTTAAACTAAATTTTTATTGTTTATGTTTATTTAGTAAGCTCTTTTTTCTTGAAAAAGAGCTTATTTTATATACCAATAGAGGTAAACATTGAAAGTCCGATAAGTTTATCAGCAAAGAAAAATGCCAAAATAGTCATTAATGTACAAAAATATAAAACAATTTTTGTATTTGTATGTTCAACAGAAGACATTTGACAATTTGTTTTTAAATCTTTATCAAACATAATTTTTATTAAATTAACGTAGAAATACATTCCAAATATTGTTAAAAGTGCAGCAACAGCTACTATTGGTAACCCTGATGTATCAATTCTGATAAGAGAAATAAATACATATAATTTTGACAAAAATCCGGCAGTCGGAGGTAAACCGGCAAGAGCCATTAAACAAATTAAAAAAGCAGCTGTATAATAAGGTCTTATATAAAACAAACCCGTATAATTTTTAATATCATCACTTCCCGTACACGAAACAAATGTTATCGCAGCAGCCCAAGCTCCAAAACTCATAAATAAATACACAAGTGCATAATACAAAAATGAGGATACTCCGGAATTTGTAAAAATACTTAACGAAAGCAGCATAAATCCGCAATGAGCTGTAGAAGAATATCCCAAAAGTCTTTTTATATCAGCCTGCCTGATTGCACCAATAAATCCGTAAGCAATAGTTAAAACAGCACATAATGATATTATAAATTGAAGAAGAGGAGTATCATACATTAAAGAACCTATAATTCTTGCTAAAATTCCAAATCCTGCAAGTGGAGGAATAACTGATAGAAATGCCGCAATCGGATACGGTGCACCTTGATATACATCAGGAACCCATCTTTGAAATGGCATACATCCTGTTTTGAAGGTTAACCCAATTATTATAAAAAGTGAAGCGATTATAAAGAGAACGGAAGTATCTTGTGAATAATAGTGTAAATTCAGTAATGTAAAATTTAACTCTCCAGATATTCCGTATAAATAAGAAACTCCAAAAAATATTATTCCCGTTGCAACGGCAGAATTTATCAAATATTTTATTGCTGCTTCTTTGGGTTGATATTTGTTCCAAAAAGCAATAAGCATACAGCAAGCTATTGATAAAGTTTCAAGCGAAACAAACATAGGAATAAAGTCATTTGAACTCACAAGACACATTGAAGCAAATGCCGCCGTTAAAAGTATAGAATAATATTCAAAAGCACGATGTCTTAATTTTTGTGTAATATTTTGAGATAAAAGAATTGTAAAAAATGTTCCAATTAATATTATTACTTTCACAAGCATTGTAAAATTTGTATGAATATAATTTTCCGAAAATATTGTGTACCCTGTATGTGCAATTCCAAAAGACATTGCCGCCAAGGGTAAAAGAACCGACAAAACAGCATACCGTCCTGCCAATTTATATATTTTTTTTCCAAAAAACAAAGAAAATAATATATTTGCAATAATACAAACAAATAAAATTATTTCGGGTAAAAATACATTTTTTATTTCAAATAATGTCAGTTCCATTTTACCCCCTTAAAATATCCGCTACAAAGCTTGTAAAGTTTTCATATATACACATAATTGTCTCCGGAAATAATCCGAATAAAATGATACAAAAACAAATTACGGAAACACACATTAATCTGTGGCCGGAAATATCGTGATAGTTTTTGCCGGAATGTTCCGTTTTACAAAACACACAATGAAAAAGTCTTAAAATATAAGCAGCACTCAAAACCTGCACAAGCATTGATAACAAAGTTGCTATCTTGGGGAACATTCCTGAAAATTCAAAATCGGAGGAAAATGCACCCGAAAAAATTAGTAATTCTGAAGGAAATCCTATCGTAAAAGGCATTCCTATTGCTGCAAATGATACAATGTATGTTAATGACATTAAAACAGGCATAGAATTTCCTAAGCCTGATAATTCCGGTAAACTTTTTGTTTTTGTAACCTGATAAATAAGTCCCGAAATTAAAAATAATCCCGAAGCAATAAATGCGTGCGATATTATTACAAAACAACTACCGTTTATACCTGTTTTTGTCAAAGAAGACAAACCGAGCAAAAATAATCCCATAAAAACAATACTCGAATAGCCTATTAATTTTTGTATATCTTTTTGTTTATAAGCACAAAGTGCCGCCCAAATAATATTAATTACTCCAAATAGCATAATTATCGGTGCATATTCCGTAAACAATTCAGGAAATAATGATAAATTAAATTTTATAAGACCGTATGCACCTGTTTTTAGAACAATTGCGGATAATAACATATTGATTGGAGCAGCGGAATTTGCATTTACGGAAGGAAGCCATGTGTGCAAGGGTACAACAGGCAGTTTTACAGCAAAACCAATAAAAAATCCCCAGAATAATAACTTTTTTATAAAAACAGGAAAAATTCCATCAGTCATTGATATTCTTAAAAAGTCAATAGTAGAGCTTAATTCTCCATTTGCATGATATCCGTAAAAAAACAGTCCCAACATTGACACTAAAAGAAAAATACTTCCTGCAAAAGTGAACAGGAGATATTTCATTGCAAAATACTTACTGTTACCTGTTCCCCACTGAGAAATAAGCAGATACATCGGTATAAGTTCCGCTTCCCAAAAGATAAGGAATACGAACATATCTTTTGAACAGAAAATTCCTAAAATGGTGCTTAACAGTATGAACATAAGACTATAATACATTTTATGCTTCGTTCTGATAATCGTTTTAGAAGCAATTAATGCAAGCAAAAATACAAATGAAGTTAAAACTGTTAATATAACAGTTAATCCGTCAAGTCCAAAAGCTGCATTAATACCAAGCTTACTTAGCCAGCCCGAACCAAAAATGTTAATCTCTTCATAAAAAGATTCAACACCGAAATTATAAAAAACAATAAATAATAAGGAATACATAAAATGCAATGTTGCACATGCTTTTGCAAATCTCCTTATATAAATAGGATTTGTGCCGAAAAGCGGAGAAGCAATTAAGGCGGCAGCAAGTATCGGAGAAAAAATCAGAAAATTTAAAGACAATAAATTAAACATTTGCACCTATCCCTAATATTAACAGCATATACAATAAAAACAGAACAATTATAGACAATATTGAAACAGAAAGATAAGTTTGTACATTTCCTGTTTGAAAAAACGAAATAAACCAGGATAAAAATCTTGTAAAATATGCTTGAATATTTACAAAAATATCTATACCTCTATCTGTTACTTTTACAAAGTTTCCGAAAAACTCAAAAATATTATCCGCCAACCAATTGTATAAATTACTTACATAACCTCCGTTTAAAGATAAGTTGTTTAAAAATTTTGGCAACGGAAGCATCTTTTTTAAATTGATAAAATATGCTAATACTGCAGCTATCACAGTAATTATAACACATACAAGAACTCTGTCCGTATTTATATACTTATTATGTAACAATGTTGTTAAAATTACAAAAACAGCACAAACAATAATAGAAAAAGTTAATGCAAAAGGTATTTTTTTCTTTTCTTCATTATCTTGTCTGCAAAATATTTTAAAATAAAATAAAAACAAACAATATGCCGACAAAAATACCGCAAATAAAAATAAAATAACTGCTGCTTTTAGTTCCGTTGAAACTATTTGTGCAAGGACTGTATTGTGAGCATAAAATCCGCCCCAAAAAGCACCGGAAAGAGATAAAACAGAAATCAAACAGCACAATGATAATAATGGATATTGTTTTGAAGATATTGAAACACCTTCTGTTTTTTGTAAATCATTCGCAAAAGTATATGCAACAATTCCATCAATCAAAAATAATTGAGCTATTGCAAACGAATTCACGGCAGTATAATAAATAACGGTTTCTGAAGACAATATTCCGGCAATAATAAGCCCTAATTGAGCAGAAGTCAAATATGAAATCATTTTCCTAACCTCAGTTTGCCCTATCGCAAAAAATGTTGAAATCACTGCAGTAAATAACCCCGTATATATTATTGTATCTATAACAGAAACAGATAATTCAAATAAAGGAAACAGTCTAATTAACAAAATTATTCCTGCGACAACCATTGTAGCAGAATGAATTAAAGAACAAACAGGAATGGAAGCTTTTGTTGAATCGACAAGCCATACCTGCATTGGAAATTGTGCAGATTTTACAACTGTACCGAAAAACATAAGCATACAAGCAAAATAAAAATTTACATCAGATAAATATACATAAAAATCAGCAGCAGTTTCGGGCAAGTCAGAATAAGCAAGAAGTGTTGAACCCTCCGAAATAGGATAATTTGATATAAAATAAATTAATATAATAATTCCTGCAAACAAAAACATATCACCGAGTTTATTTAAAATAAAGAC
>JBJEGL010000307.1:0-5138 GCA_051875035.1 Candidatus Gastranaerophilaceae bacterium
GTTTTGAGAAAAGTAAACCATATATTTGTATTAATTTTTATTAATGAAAAAATTTAAGTTCAGACAGATATATTATTTACTTTTAAATAAAATTCATTATCATTTAAGTATGAAAAAATTTTTATTTTTAGTATTAATGTTTGGATTAGGTATTTCTCCCGCAATTGCAGGTGACAGTTCAGATGTATTTGACGGTTTAGATACGACCAATTATGCTGATGTCACTCAAAACTTAAAATATTTTTCCGAAAAAGACTATCAAAACGCAATTCAGCAATATAAAAATAAGTTTCAGAAACCTAAGAAAGTTAAAAAAAAGGATATTAAAACTCCGACATCCGTTTATGCCGATACTACAAAAAATCCTGAATTTAAAGTTTTAGAGGAAATTATAAATCATAAAGGCTCAATTATGATTCCGACGGTTTGCATAACAGAAACAGGACAAGAAATTTATCCCGGACATTATTCCCTTGAATATTATACGGATAAAAATAATACCGAGTGGTTAATTTTATCTCAAGGAAGTAGAAAAATAGCAAAGCTGCCTACACATAAATCTAAAGCAAATGATAAAGAAGATACAATAAATTATGCCTATGCAATAGGTAAAGATAACTGTATTAAACTTTTGTACGGAAATATTGATGTCGCAGTAGAAGCTGTTCTTGATGTTATAAATTAAATATGAGATTTATATAGCAATTTACGCCAAATTGTACAAAGTCTGCATTATACCGAGAGGTACAAGTACCATTTAAGATTACTCGACATCTAATTTGAAATGACAGCCTGTTTCACAAAGTATCTGTATTTTCAATTTTCAATTTGTTGCAAAAAGATTCTTCACCCCCAAAATATTGTCGGGTTCAGAATGACACTATCCGTCATTCTAAGGACTCTGCCGCCGCAAAAAACATCCGGTGAATGTTTTTTGCAAGAGAAAGAAGTATCTGTAATTTTAAATTTGTGCAAAGAAATTCTTCAACCTCGAAAAACAAACGGGGTCAAGATAAAAGTAATATTTTTGTTCAAGGTTATAAAGATTATTTAACTGCTAAGTTTTGTATATCACTCTGATTATGGGCAAAGAGATTCCCAATCAATATCATCATCATCCGGTTCTCCGGGTTCTTTTATTACACAATCCGGATCGGATAACATTACCATTAATGTCCACCTTAATTGGGTTTTATAATTTGCTCTTGCAGCTTCCTGAGTTTTTGCACAAAATGCAAAACTCGGAATTTCTTTGATTTCAATATAATGATAGGGATTACCGTTAAAATCTAAATCCGTACCTTCAATCAATGTCCAATCAAGACCTAAATAATATTCTATATCTTTTTTTTCGTTACTCATCTAATGATTTCTCGCTTAGTGGTTGTGTAAGTGAAATACCTTCTCCGCCGATTACATCTGCTTGTTTTCCGTCAATATACAAATAAACAGGTTTATCGGTATTAGCCAGTGCTGTTTTTATAAGCTGTCGAACTCTTGAATAAATACTGTCCGAACCGCCTCCATAGCTAAAACTGCCTGTAACATCAACAATTACTTTTGACTCGGAATCTGTAACAGCAATAAGCTTAGCACCTTCAGGAATTTCGGAATATATCCCCTTTGCTGTTTCATTGTGATTAGGACCAACAAAAAGCTGTCGTACTGCGTAGGAAAGCTTATCTTTTCCAGGCGGAAGAGGTCTTACAACCGGCTTTAAAAATTGTGTTCCTGATTTATCCGTAGTCAACATATAAATATAAATAGACTGCTCTTTTGCTTTGTTTACAGGCTCTGTAGACTCTTCATCCGGTTTTTGTTTTTCATCATTATCTTTGTTCGGAAGCAGAATTTCTGTTTCTTTTTCTGTTGAAAAATCGGGTAATTTAATTCTATCAGCCAAAAAACTATCGTATGCCCACCAACCCGCTGCACAAATAACTATAAATATTATAATTTTTGAAAAAGTATTCATAATCTTTACCTTACTTGTTTATATCACAATTTTGAGGAATTAGGAACATTCCTTTTATATAAATTTTATCATTTTTAATTTCAATATCGTCATAAGTTAAATAGACAAAAGTATTTGCGGATATTTTAACAATTTCGGTAAGAGGATTATATATATTTAAAATTGATGAAATTTTGTTTACATCAACATTAAAAGGAGTATTTATTCCTTCGACGGAATCGAAAAATATTTTTCCATTTTTAAGTTTCAATCCTGTGGAAAGAGTTAATTTTATTGTCGTAAACAATGCATTGTATTCAACAATTATTTTTATTTTTGAATTTTCAATTCTCCAATCAGTATTTTTAACCATGCCCAAAGATTCAGAAACTTTTTGACTCTTTACAATTGATTGCAAATCTTCATTCGTAATTACCGCAGAATATTCAACGGGAATGCTATATGGAAATAATATATTATTATCGATTTGAGATATTTTATTATAAGGGCATAAGGTCTTTGCTTTGAAATCTGAAACCGTAAAATCATTTAATCTAAATTTGTCTGCTTTTACCCTAACTTCTTTGAACTCACCAGCTTTTAAAGCATTTATATTTTTGGCTTTAATTTGAAGCTTCACATCAGATTTGTTGTTCTTTTTTATATAATTTTTAAAATATATTTCGTAAGCTTTAACCGCAAAAAAATCATACCCAGTTAATTTGCCGATTATTGCAGCTGAGTTATTCGGAGTTTGTTTAATATTCGGACAGATATAACTATATTCCGCAAACGCCCGTAATTGAGAAAACAAACAAATAATTAAAATTACAAACAAATTTTTCATTCAGAAAAGACTTTCTTTATAATAACACGATTGTTACAAATTTCTGCAAACGCTTCAATTACATTTTGACGGCACAAAAAGACAAAGCCGTTTTCTCCTTCATGCTTAAATCCCATTCCATGCTTAACTTTTTCAAGTTGCTCTTTACTAATTTCTATATTCTTGAAATTGATTACATTACTGGGATTTATTAAATATTTTCTTACTGCATCTTCATCAGAAAGTTGTTCAAGTCTGACAGAATTATTAATATTCATACCGCCTGAAACCGTACGAATTAATGCTGTCATTACAGCTCCCGTATTGAGTTTTTGTCCCATATCATGAATTATTGAACGAATATAAGTACCTTTTGAACAAGAAATTATAATAGAACCCTGCTGTATTTTTTCATCAAAATCAATAAGTTCTATTTTTTCAACATTAATTATTCTTTCGGGAATTTCAATATCACCGCAGCCTTGACGTGCAAGTTCATACAATTTCTTCCCATTTTTCTTTACTGCACTGTATATCGGAGGTTTTTGGCTTATTTGTCCTCTAAAAAAATCTAAAACTTGCTTTATATCCCCTTTGCTGACTTTTTTATCAGAAAAATATTTCAGTTCGCATTCCGTATCATAAGAGTCAGAAACAACACCTAACTGAAATTTTGCTTGATATTCTTTTTTCGCAGGCAAATAATCTATTAATTTTGCGGCATGTGAAATAGCAACAGGCAAAACTCCTTCCGCCATAGGATCTAAAGTTCCCCCATGCCCGATTTTTTTTATATGCAAAAGCTTTCTCAATTTATAAATAACATCGTGAGAAGTTATTCCTTTGGGTTTATAGATGTTCAAAAAGCCAAACACTATTTTATTTCACCCTTAGAAATTTTATTAATAAGTTCTGTAACCTTAGTTCCCCGTTCAATCGAATTATCAAGAATAAAGCGAAGTTCAGGCGTTAAACGTAAACGAATTCTGCGACCGACTTCATATCTGATTTTCGGAGCATCTTCTTCTATTGCAGAAATTGTTTTTTCCTTAACATCATCAGGTGCAAAAACCGAATAATAAACTTTTGCGAAAGAATTGTCATGAGCTAATTCCAAGTCAGTAATCGAAACAACACCACCAATTCGAGAATCATTCAATTTTTTTTGAATAATATCCGAAATTTCTTTCATTAAAGTTTTTCTGATTTTTTCGTTTCTAAAAGCGGGCATAAATTCGTCCTTTATACAAGTTCTTGTCTCTCAACCAATTCGGTAGTCGTAACTTTAATAATATCACCAACTTCTATGTCATTAAATTTCGCAAAAGAAAGACCGCACTCAAAGCCTTGGGCAACTTCTTTTACATCGTCTTTAAATCTCTTAAGTTGGTCTATTGCACCTGAGAATAATTCCTTACCGTTTCTTATGACAACAGCCATTTTATTTCTTGCTATTTTTCCTTCAGTTACATAGCAGCCGGCAATTCTTGTCGTTTTACCAACAGTAAAGACTTGTCTGACTTCAGCTCTACCGATTTCAACAATTTTTTCTTCCGGTTTAAGAAGATTAAGCATTGTTTTTTCTAAATCTTCAAGTATTTGATAAATAATCGCATATTCTTTTATCGTAACATTATATTTTTCTGCCGCAGCCTGAGCATTCGTATCTGTTTTTACCGTAAAGCCTAAAATTATAGCATTGCCGGCACTTGCAAGCATTACATCGGCTTCCGAAATATCACCTACGCCAACGTGAATAATCTTAGTAATAATTTCACTTGATTCCATTTGATTAACGGATTGTGCAACTGCTTCTGCCGCCCCATGAGTATTAGCCTTAATAATAAGGTTCAAACGCTTAATGTTATCATCCTTATCGCCAATAGCATCATTTCTTACGTGAGCAGGCATTGCAGCTTCAAGTCTTGAATTACGCTCTTTTTCCTTGCGTTCTGCGATTATTTGATGCATTACTTTTTCATTTTCAACTGCTTCAAAATGGTCACCCGACTGCGGAACTTCCGTAAGACCCAAAATTTCAACCGGAGTAGAAGGACCTGCTTTTTTAACTCTATCACCGCTATCAGAAATCAATGCACGAACTTTTCCCCCGACAGAACCTACAACAAAGCAATCTCCTGTATGTAATGTTCCGTTTTGAACAAGAAGTGTTGCAACAGGACCTTTTCCTTTATCAAGGTTAGCTTCAATAACAACCCCTGATGCTTCCGCTTTCGGATTAGCTTTCAAATCTTTGATATCAGCAAGAATCCAGATATATTCAAGCAGTTCGTCGATACCTGTTCCTTGTAGAGCTGATACTTTAACGGTAATTGTATCTCCTCCCCATTCTTCAGG
>JBJEGL010000308.1:0-5137 GCA_051875035.1 Candidatus Gastranaerophilaceae bacterium
GCCTGCACTTGATATTCTACCGCCGCACACGTTTTTATTTTACCATCGACCAAAAAAACCTACTTATTCATCATACTATCATTTTTGTTTTTACGCAAACTATACACGAAAAGCAGAATTTCTGCAACTGCCTTGTAAAGATCCGGAGGAATATGAGCATTTGGCTCAACTAAGCGAAAAAGAGCTCTTGCAACAGGCGGATTTTCAATAACAGGAACGTTATGCTCCTTTGCTATTTCAATAATTTTTTTTGCAATTAACTCCGTTCCTTTTGCGACAAGCTTGGGTGATTCCATAGTTTGTTGGTCATATTTCAATGCACAAGCAACGTGAGTAGGGTTTGTAACAACAAAGTCCGAATCAGGTACCGCATCCATCATGCCTTTATGAAGCATTTGCTGTCTTCTCTGCCTTAATGCAGCTTTTACGTTAGGATCTCCTTCTTGGTTTTTATATTCGTCCTTTACTTCTTTAAATGACATTTTTTGATCATTCATAAATTTCCAACGAATCATACCATAATCAGCAACAGAAATAATTAAAAATGCAAAACCTGCCTTCATAACAAATTCAATAACCAGTGAACCGAACTCCATCATTATGGCAAAACTGTTATCAATTGCAATTAAAGACAATATAGTTTCTAAATGGTCTTTATAAACCATCCAACCAATTAAACCCAGTACTATAACTTTGACAATATTTTTAAATAACTCAAATATTGTTTTTGGAGAACATAAGTTTTTAAAATAAGATGTAGGATTTAACTTATCAAGTTTCGGAATAAGAGGAGTTGTCGTAACAAGCGGACCGACTTGTGCTAAATCTCCCATTATTGCAATTAATCCCGCCAGAAATAAAATCGGCATAATAATAAGCATCGCCGGCAGCAACGTTATCGTCATCAAATATGTCAACCCGATTTTATCAAGATGTGCCGTCGGAATCTGCTCATATATAAGAACAAATAACTTAGTAATCTGATCCCATATAAAGGGCGATATCTTGACAATGACAAAAAACATTATCATCAAAGAAAGAGCGGTTGAAAAATCTTTAGATTTTACAACCTGTCCTTCCTTCCTCGCTTTTTGCAGCTTTTGCTGAGAAGCTTCAAACTGCTTATCCTCATCGCCCATAATCTACCTGTAAAAGAATAACTCTTACTATTATATATTATAATGATTATTTTTTATTAATATACAACCATTGAAACAGTTTCTACATCAGACGGAATTTTATTTCTGCCGTTTAAATCCTGTAATTCAATAACAAATGCTGCCGCTACAACTACAGCACCGGTTTGCTTAATTAAGTTACAAGCTGCTGCAGCCGTACCGCCTGTTGCAAGTAAATCATCAATAACCAGAACCCTCTTCCCAGGTTCTATCGCATCTTTATGAATTTGAAGAGTATCTGTACCATACTCAAGAGCATAACTTTCACTCAAAGTTTCTCCGGGAAGTTTACCGGGTTTTCTTAACGGTACAAAACCTGCTCCCAATTGATAAGCAAGAGCAGAACCAAAAATAAACCCTCTCGATTCAATACCTGCAATATAGTCAATTTCTTTATCGGAAAATTTCGTTACCATAAAATCTATTATTTCTTTAAAACCTTCTTTATCCCGTAAAACAGTCGTTATGTCTTTGAAAACAATTCCTTTTACAGGAAAATCCATAATATCCCTAATTTTTGACTTTACAAATTCAATAGAATCAACAGTATTCATAATATCTCCAAATTACTAAATTGCATGCCCGTATAAAACAAACACATTCTGAATAATAACATGAAAAAAATTCTAATTTATGGATTTAAGCATGTTTATTAAGATTTTTGTAGGAAGCCCCATAACATTATCAAATTCGCCGTCTAACATTTTCACGAAATTATCCGGAAGCTCTTGAATTCCGTATGCTCCAGCTTTATCAAAAGGCTTTTTATCTTTAATATAATTCATTATATCTTCATCAGATAAATCATTAAACGTTACATAAGTTATACCATGTGCGGAATACTCTTTAGATTTTTCCGTATCAATGACCGCAACACCGGTAATAACATGATGAGTGTTGCCGCTTAAAGTTTTCAACATAAAAAAAGCTTCTTCTTCAGATTTTGGCTTTCCCATAATTTTATTGTCACAAATAACGACAGTATCGGCACTTATTACAAAAGCCGATACTGTTAATTTTGTAGAAATTGATTTTGCTTTTAATAGAGACAGATTTTCAATAGAGAGAGGATTTGTCGAGATTTTAAAGGAATCTTCGTCAAAAGATGGAGATACAACTTCAAAATCTATATTCAATTTAGAGAGTAGCTCTCGCCTTCTTGGAGAAGTCGAAGCGAGAATAATTTTTTTCATACCGTGCTTTTAGAGCTGCCTATTTTACAGGTTGAGAAGCTCTTTTTCTGTTTACATATATTGCAGATTTGGCATTAATTCCTGAACAAATATTCTGTAATCTTGCATTCAAAGCAAGCATATTCCTTTGCATATCCGCATAATCAGTAATCGTTTCTAACATTTTCTTTGAATCCACCAACGTTGATAGCGATGAATTATCTACTTTTTCCATTGCATACTTTTGTACCAATAATTGATCGATTTTGTCTTTTGCTCCAATAATTGCCATAATTTTTCTCCCTATTTTAATTTTTCTATCTACTTTTCTGTTCAATTGATAAATTGAACAATCTCTACATTTAGATAAAAACAAATCAAATAAAAAAATTGCTTGATTAATTTCTTATATTACAAAATGTTAACTTTTAAAAAGCAATAACTACATGCATTTTACCCAAAACACCCCACTTACACATACTCAAGTATATACTCTATATTGTTTTCTTAAAAATTAACAATGCTTGTAAAATACAGCATCAATAGATATAATAAAAGTCAGGAAATAGTAATTATGTTAATAGATTATTCATACTTATTTGATAAAGCTCGAGACTTATACGCATCTGTTTCATACAATAATAAATACGGCAATGCTATAGTCCCTCTCAGGTATTTTCTTGATGTAACATACCGTTGTAATTTAAGATGCCCGTATTGTTACTTAGAAGAAGATAGAACAAAAAACGAGTTAACAACAGAAGAATGGATTAGTATTATTAATCAAATCCCTGTATATGGAATTATTTCCATAATCGGGGGCGAACCTTTAATTAGAAAAGATTTTAAAGAAATTTACATTGCCGCATCGGAAAGAACTCCAAAAAGAGTAAATGTATATTCAAATGCTTTATTAATCAACGACTCAATCATTGAAGATTTTATAAAATATAAATTATTGTGTCTTTCTGTATCTTTAGACGGATATGGTTCTGTTCATGACGAAAACAGAAGACATGAAGGGGCCTTTGAAAAGACATTAAACAATCTCGACAGAATTCAAGAAATGAGTAAAAATCGCCATAAAATTATTCTTGATATAAAAACCGTTTTACTGGAAAATAATATTGAAGATATGATAAAGTTGTATGAACTTTGTTCTAAAAAGAAATATGACTTTTTCTCAATTGCAGTAAAAAGAAATAATTATTTAAAACAGCATCCGTGCTTAAGAAACGAATTTGGAGAAGAGTTTTATAAACAAGAATATCCGTTGGAACTTTATTTTGATATGGATAAATTTAAAGAAGTTTATGCAGAACTTGTAAAAATGTCAAAACACTCTGTAACAAAGCTTCGTTGGGCACCCAAATTTAAACCAAATATGCAAGGATTAAAACAACTTGAAAATTTATTTGCAAATGGAGATAAACCGGTTGTTGATTTATATAAGCCTTGTTTATTTCCTTTTTCCAATTTATTCATAAATCCTGAAGGAATAATATATCCTTGCTTATCAGTTGCAATGGGGTCTTTAAAAGAAAAATCATTAAAAGAGATAATCAACGAACCCAAGTACAAATGTTTCAGAAAAAATTTAAAGGCATCAAAGCTCTTTACGGCATGCCAGCTTTGCTGTGAGGCATATCCAAAAACCGAAGAAGGGAAAAAATATGAGTGAAACAATCCAATATCAAACATCAGGAACGTGTTGTAAATTAATATATTTACAAGTAGAAGAAGATAAAATAATTGATGCGGAATTTTTAGGCGGATGTCAAGGAAACTTGCAAGGTATAAAAGCTCTTATAAAGGGTCAAAAAATATCGGATATTATTGAAAAATTAAGCGGTATTGACTGCGGAGGAAAAGGAACAAGCTGTCCTGACCAGCTCGCAAAATGCCTTCTCAAATATTCAAAACAAAAACAGTCATCATTATAAAATTCAATAAATAATCTCTTTTATTTTTATCAAAATAATTATCATTTTCTTCAAAATTTTCCGTTACAAATATATCCTTAAACTAAACACATATTTGAATTGCTTAGCATTTATATTATCATTTTATAAATGATTTTACTATCTGCATGTCGGACATTTAGGGATTTGCCCTTAAGTGATGAAAATGTCATCCAAATTATAAAAAAGACTCCTTTTGGGAGTCTTTTAAACTAATGACTAAAGCCGATTAATGTTTTACACCGTCAAGCATTTGTTTTATACCATCAACAGAAGAAAGTATACCTGTTGCTTCATATGGCATATAAATAACTTTATTGTTTTCTCCTGAAACCATTTCTCTTAATGTATCAAGATAACGAACAGCAATAAGGTATTTATCCGGTTGACCGTGACCGTCAATAGCTTCAACTATTAGCTGAATTGCTTTCTTTTCTGCTTCTGCTTGAAGAATTCTTGCATCTGCTTCACCGGTTGCTCTAAGAACAGCAGCTTGCCTTTCACCTTCTGCTCTGTTAATTGCCGCTTCTTTTTCTCCTTCTGCTTCAAGAATTGCGGATTTTTTAAGACCTTCAGCCTCCAAAATAGCGGCACGTCTATCTCTTTCAGCTTTCATTTGTTTTTCCATTGATGCTTGAATATCTGCAGGAGGAATAACATCCTGAAGTTCTACACGATTGACTTTTACACCCCATTTATTTGAAGCTTCATCAAGAATAGTTCTTAGTTTGTGGTTAATTGTATCTCGTGAAACAAGAACTTCATCTAAATCAAGTTCACCGATTATGTTTCTTAATGTCGTCTGTGTAAGCTTTTCAATAGCTTC
>JBJEGL010000309.1:0-5117 GCA_051875035.1 Candidatus Gastranaerophilaceae bacterium
CTAATAATCCTCTTGGTGCTGTTTGTACACCCGAGTATTTGCAAAAAGCAGTAGATTTTTGTAAAAAATACGGAATAATCTTGATGAGCGATGCCGCATACATTGACATGGGATTTGAGGGTACAGAAATGCCTAAAAGCATTTTTACTTGTAAAAATGCAAAAGATGTAGCAATAGAATTTTACAGTTTTTCTAAACCATATGCAATGACAGGCTGGAGACTTGGCTGGGCATGCGGAAATAAGGAGCTTGTAGGAATGCTTGGAAAAATTAAATCCGTAATAGATTCAGGCATATATAAACCATTGCAAATGGCAGGAGCAGCAGTTCTTAACAGTATTGAAGGCGATGAATATATTATAAATGCAAGAAAAGGGTTTAAGGTTAAGCAAGATATTTTAACAACCGGCTTTAAAGAATTGGGTTGGGATATAGACAACTTAAATATCCCGACAGCAACATTCTACTTATGGCTGCCAATTCCGCCAAAATATAAAACATCTGAAGAATTTACTGACGATGTTTTAAAAACATCTGGAGTAGTTCTCGTGCCGGGAAGTGCATTCGGTAAATACGGAGAAGGCTGGTTCAGAATCTCGGCAGTATCAGCTGACGGTCAGCTTCAAGAAGTTATTAAACGGCTGAAAACAGACGGTTTTAGGTTTGAATAATGGTAATAATTACTGACTACAAAGCAGGTAATGTAAAAAGTATATCAAATATGCTTGATACGTTTGGCATTGAATATAAAATCTCATCAGATAAAGATGAGATTTTATCTGCTGATGCCATTATTTTTCCGGGGCAGGGTCACTTTGGACAAGCAATGAAAAAACTTGAAGAAAGTAATCTTAAAGATACAATTATCGAGGCAGCAACCGTGAAAAAAATAAAATTTTTAGGTATTTGCCTTGGACTGCAAATATTGTTTGAAGAAAGTGAAGAAGCACCAAATGTAAAAGGACTTTCAATATTCAAAGGCAAAGTAAAACGTTTTAAGTCGGGCAAAATACCGCAAATAGGCTGGAATAGTATTTTAACAACACAAAATAATGATTTTTTAAATGACAACTTTTTTTATTTTGTTAATTCATATTATGTTGAACCGGATAATAAGAGTATTGTAAGTTCATATTGTGAATACGGAATAAAATTTTGTGCATCTGTACAAAAAGATAATATTACTGCAGTTCAATTTCATCCTGAAAAAAGTGCAGAAGCCGGTAAACAATTTTTTGAAAAATGGCTTAAAGCATGATAGCTTTTATATTTCGTAAAAATATGTTACAATAGAAATAGGTATTTGTATAAATAAATATATGTAGGGAATATTATTATAGTAATATAAATAGTTCTTTACAAAAATTAATATTTATAGCAAAAAAAAGGTAGTCGAGTTTTTAAATAGGTACGGAGTGATTAAAATTGAATCAATTTATTCAAGTTTATCTAAAAAAAATAACTAATTTTTTGCAATTTGCACAAAATTACATTATCAAAAATAATCCGATAAAAATTATGACAGAGACAATAACAACGCAGTTAAAGGATTTTTTGACTTTTGATAAAAAGATGAAAATGGCAAAATACCGAGTTAATTATCAAAAGTATAAACTTGACCAAATGCAAAAATTAATTGCTCAAAATAATGAACATGTATTCCTTAAAGGAAGAACATTAAACGAAACAAGGTAGGTATAATGGGCTATTTATTAATGTTTGCAAGATCGTTGCAGCAAACAGCAAAGAAAAATCAACTAACATATGAAACAATAAAAATACAAAATCAAAAAGACAACATAACAAATCAGCTTGCAGATATCCAGCAAATGGAAAATGCAATGATTGCACAAGCTCAACAAAATGGTGAAGAAGCTCCGGATATGTCTTATTTAAATTCATATCGAAGTATATTAAATTTTATGAGCAGTAGTTTAGATATAAGATTACAAACTATTCAAACACAACTTGCAAAAATATCTTCAGAAGAACAAAGTATTAATGATTCTTTAAATGCACAAATTCAATCTTCAGTTCCGAAATATGGAGGAAGATAACAAGATTAAAAAATGACTCTTTAAGGAGTCATTTTTTTTTTGCAAAAATTAATAAAATTGACAAATATAATAAATATTAAATAAAATAGTAAAATGATTGTAAAAATTGAAGATATTGACAATGCAAAAGACGGTGTTTTGACTTTTGATATTGAAGAAACGCCGGATGGTATAGATTTTAATAAACCTGCCCGTGCAAAAATTACTGTAAAAAGACTTGGAGCAGGTTTTATAAATGTTACGGGAAGAGTTGAAGCACAAATAAATGCAACCTGTGATAATTGTTTAAAAAGTTTTGTTTATGATATTTCAACCGAAATAGACGAAATATATGCAGAAAATACCTTATATGAAGAATATAAAGAAGAAACAGAAATCAAAGATAATTTTTTTGCAATTGACTTAAATGGGGCAGGAGAGATAGATTTAACAGATTTAATTTATCAATCCTTAATATTAGCTATTCCAAATAAACTTGTTTGTGATATAAATTGTATAGGACTTGAAGAAATCAATAAATACAAAAAAGAAGAGATTCAAGATCCGAGATTAGAAGTATTTAAGACAATAAAGACAGAAAAGGACAATTAAAATGGCAGTTCCAAAGAAGAGAACGGGTGCATCGGCACAAGGACACAGAAGAGCAAATTGGAAAGCAACAGTTCCTGCGGTAACAACATGCAAGAGCTGCGGAGCAATAATTCCTACACATACAGTATGCCCGGAATGCGGACAATACAAAGGACAAGTAGCAAGTAAAAAAGCTGTTGCAGTATCGGCTGAAAATAAATCAGAAGAATAAGATAATACAGGAATTTTGGAATGACAAGAATAGCAATAGATGCAATGGGCGGCGATTATGCACCTAAGGCAATTATAGAAGGTGCTGTTTGGGGTGCATACGAGTATGAAGTACCTATTGAATTAGTAGGACGAGAAGATAAAATCCAGGCAGAGCTTGATAGAATAAAACAAGAAGGTATAATTTATTCCGGTAACGGAATATTTAAGCCAAGAAGAATCAATATTGACCCTGATAAATTGGATATAAAAATTACTCATGCCAGTGAAACCATTGAAATGGGAGAAGCTCCCGGTCAAGCTATCAGAAAGAAAAAAAATTCCTCAATAGTATTATCTGTTGACGCTGTTGCAAAAGGAAGTTCCGATGCAGTAGTTGCAGCCGGTTCTACCGGTGCTGCTATGGCTTCCAGCTTATTCGGTTTAGGCAGATTGCCGGGTATTGATCGTCCGGCAATTTGTTTAACTCTACCATCAATGAAAAAGCCTGTTGTAATAATTGATGGCGGTGCAAATGCAAACAGTACGCCGGAGATGCTTTTCCAATTCGGAATAATGGGTTCAACGTTTTCTAAAAATGTTTTAGGTATTGATAATCCAAGAATCGGCGTATTGAATATCGGCGAAGAAAGAGGCAAAGGCAATGAACTTGTTCAAGCTGCATATATAATGTTTGAACAGAAAAAAGAAAAATTGAACTTTATCGGCAATGTAGAAGGTAAGGAGATATTTTTAGGAAATTGCGACGTAATTGTTTGTGACGGTTTTGTCGGCAATGTTGCTTTAAAGACGATAGAAGGTGTTTCGTCAATGTTATTCTTTATGATAAAGAATGAATTTACCGAAAACATAATTTCAAAATTAATCGGTGCATTAGCAAAACCTTTTATGAAAAGAATTTATACAAAAATTAATTATGAAGAATTTGGCGGAGCATTATTATTAGGCGTAAAAGGCATAACAGTTATTTGTCATGGCCGCTCTACTTCATATGCGATTAAAAATGCTATAAGAGTAGCAAAAGATGCCGTTGAAAAAGAAGTAAACAAAAAAATTGAAGAATTTTATAAAACTGCTTTAGACGGTTAATTAGAAACGGAAAAGTTTATGCACAATATACCTGTTATGATTTCGGGAATATCATATAGTGTTCCTAAAACCATTGTTACCAATGATGATATAGCGACATTGGTAAATACGAGTGATGAATGGATAAAAACAAGAACAGGTATAGAAGAAAGAAGAGTTGTTTCCGGTTCGGAAACATCGGTAACTCTTGGAGTCAATGCTGCAAAAAATCTTTTAGAATCAAAACGAATTAACCCTAAAGAAATTGATTTAATTATATGTGCTACCTCTATTCCTGCAACGGCATATCCGGCTGTAGCCTGCGAAATACAAGCAGCAATCGGAGCCGATAATTCTGTTGCATTTGATATAACAGCTGCATGCTCAGGCTTAATTTATGCAATGAGTGTTGCAAAGGCTTATATTTCTTCGGGAATGTACAAAAAAGTTTTGCTTGTTATGACGGATGCAAATTCTAAATTTGTTGATTGGGCAGACAGAAGTGTATGCTGTATTTTTGGTGACGGTGCAGGAGCAATGTTTTTAGAACCTTCGATTGATGAGAAAGATGATATTATTCAAATTGATTTAACGTCAATGGGCACATTGGGTGAATATATTTCTCTTGAAATTTCAGGGAAGAATTGTCCGTTAGTCGAAAAAAATGAAGAAAAGCCATTATACATACATATGGCGGGACGAGATGTTTATAAATTTGTAATGACAATTATGCCGGAAAAAATTGAAGAAACTTTAAATAAAGCAAAAGTTACAGTTGGCGATATTGATTATTTTATTCCTCACCAAGCAAATTTAAGAATTATTGATGCATTAAGTGACAGACTTGGTTTTGAACAAGGAAAGGTAATCTCAAATATACAAAAATATGGAAACACTTCAGCAGCATCAATAGCAATAGCTATAACAGAAGGAATTCAAGAAGAAAAAATTAAATTACCGTGTACGGCATTGCTATCGGGATTTGGTGCGGGCATGACATGCGGTAATGCAGTAGTCAGATTAAGAGAAGGAATTGTATAATGAAAAAAATTGCATTTATATTTCCCGGACAAGGTTCGCAGGCTGTCGGCATGGGAAAAGATTTATATGAGCAATATGAATCAGCAAAAAAGGTATATGAAACAGCAGACAATGCTTTAGGTTACAAGATTTCTGATATTTGTTTTAATG
>JBJEGL010000310.1:0-5053 GCA_051875035.1 Candidatus Gastranaerophilaceae bacterium
ACTGAAGAACATTGCAGCTCAACAGAAGCCTTTAAAATGTTGTTATTGTCTTTTACGTAAAGCTTAAAAAATGTACTATTTAAAAAACCGAAATTAATTTTTTGAAGAAACTCATTCGGTTCTTTTTCTAATGAGAACCTAAAAGGGGGTAAAATACATTCGTTATAAAAATCTGAAATTTTGTTTTTATCTGAGTTGCTAAATTTTTGAAAACAATCTTTTTTATACGGCGTATCAATTGTATTAAAATCCGGAACTTTCCATAAAACTTCCCTTGAACAAAGTCTAAAACCACACATTTTAGAAAATAATCCGGCAGATGTATCATCATTTTCATCAACAAGAACACAAAATGTATCTGCACCTAATGCACCATACCTTGCGACTGTAAAATCAATAAGCTGTTTACCTTCAGTATAAGAATTTTTATCTAAAAACAAACTTTTTATATACCATTTTCGTCTGTTTTTATAAGCTGCTTCAAGTGTAATAAATGCTTTTACTTTATCAGACTCATTTAAAGTAATGTAAGACTCCGGAGATTTTTTTAACAAAAGCGGAAGAAACGGTTGAATAATGTCTAACGGTAAGCCTAACACAGTAGGGAATAACGACAAAGATTCCTCCGGAAAAATATCGGAGAGCATCTTCTTAACTTTATTATAATGAAGAATGTTAAACTGTCTGATTTTTGCCATAATAATCCATTAATATAATAACATTTTATATGTTTTGTGACCTAAAAGTTAAAAAAATATTAAAAAGATTTGTTAAAAGAGTCTTTTTAACTATAATAGATAATAAAAGGATAAAAACAATGAGTAAAAACGAAAAACAAAAAAATAATACAAATCCATTTTCCGAAGGTGAGAATGAAGAAATTAAAATAGATGACAATATAGAGGAAAATCCTCTTTCTGCGGAAGATGCAGATAACAAAGAACAAGATATATCAAAAGAAGCTGTTGAAGAAGAAAAAACTTCTGAAAATAATGAAACAACTGCACCGGAAGAAAAAAAAGGTATATTTGATGGGCTTTTTAAGAAAAATGATGACGAACTTAAAAAACTTAAAGATTCGTATGAAACTCTAAATAACCAGTATTTAAGACTGGCTGCTGATTTTGATAACTACAGAAAAAGACAAGAATCAGAAAGAGAGTCATTGATAAAATTCGGCATGGAACAAGCATTGAAAAAAATGATAGAAATTGCCGATAACTTTTCTCGTGCAGAAAAATCAATGGTAGCAATTGAAGATTGTGAAAAAGCAAAAGAAGCTTTTAATGTTTTAAACAAGCAATTTATCGATTCCATTACAAAATTGGGTCTTGAAGAAATAAAAGCCGAAGGTGAAATTTTTAACCCGAATGTTCACGAAGCTGTTATGCAAGTTCCGACAGATGAACATCCTGAAGATACAGTCATTCAAGAAATGCAAAAAGGATATAAATTCGGGGATAAAGTATTAAGACCGTCAATGGTAAGTGTTGCCGTTAGTAAGTGAGATTAAATAAATGACAGATTATTATGAAATATTGGGAGTAAGTAAAGATGCAGGCAAAGACGAAATAAAGTCTGCGTTTAGGAAAAAGGCAAGAGAACTCCATCCGGATGTTAATAAAGCCCCTGATGCCGAAGAAAGATTTAAAGAATTAGGCAAAGCATACGAAACACTGTCAGATGATGACAAAAGAGCTTTATATGACAGATATGGTGAAGAAGGATTATCAAATGCAGGTTACAGCAATTCCGGACCTTTCGATTTCGGATTTGGCGGAATTAATGATATCTTTGAGACATTCTTTGGCGGCGGCTTCGGCAGAAGCCATGAAAATCCGAATGCACCGCGTCAAGGCTCCGATTTAAGGATGAATATTCAAATCGATTTTAAAGAAGCTGTTTTTGGCGTTGAAAAAGAAATAAAGATTACACACGAAGAACCATGTGCAACATGCGGCGGTACTGGAGGAAAACCCGGAAGTACTCCCGTAACCTGTACAACTTGCGGCGGTACGGGTAAAGTACAACAAGTTACTCAAACAATGTTAGGCAATTTTAGCCAAATAAGCATTTGTCCTAATTGCGGCGGCACGGGTAAAAAATACTCGGAAGCTTGTCCTGACTGCCACGGCAGATGTTCTGTCGATGTTGAAAAAACATTAAAGGTTAAAATTCCGGCAGGAGTCGACAATCACACAAAAATTAGAATTGCGGGTGAAGGTGATGCAGGCAAAAATGGCGGACGTCCGGGGGATTTATATGTTGTAATTCTTGTTAAAGAAGATGACTATTTTATAAGAAAAGGCAGCGATGTATATACTATTTTGAATGTATCGTTCCCGCAAGCTGCTCTTGGAGATGATGTTACCATAAAAACCCTTAATGGTGAAAAAACTATTTCTATTCCGCCAGGAACCGAGCACGATAAAGTTCTTACAATAAAGGGGGAAGGCGTTCCTCATATCGGAACTAACAGGTGCGGAGATCATCACGTTGTGATTAAATTAGCGCCGCCAAAATCATTAAGTGATGAAGAAAAGAAATTGTATGAAAAACTTTTTGAATTGTCACATAATAAAAAAGCTAATTCTGGAATTTTTAACAAAGTCAAAAATGCTTTTGGAAAATAATAGGAAATTGTATGAAAAAGATTATAATATATACAGCAGCACTAATCGCGTTAATATGCGGAAATGTATCAGATGCAATTGTTTTACCGCATGATATGAGAGATTTTGTACTTAAAAACATGCAAGGTTCGACAATCAGATTTGACGGATTAGTAAACCTTAATGACGGAACTTTATATATGCCTGTTATACCTGCTCAACCACAAAAAGTTTCCGACTTAAAAATAATTTGGTCTTATCCGGAAAAAAGTTCTCAGCCTGATATAATCGTTTTTAACAATAATTATTCATTACTAAAAGTCATAAAAAATGGTAAAAGATGTACATTAACAAATTATGATAATTTACCCGAAGTAATCAAAACAGGGATTTTTCCACAGGATATGCTTGTTCCGAACGGTTTTTATATTTCGGAAAATATGCGTGCGTTACTCGGTAATATAGAGATTCCCATTGAAGATACGACAATAAAAACAACAAAACCAATGAGAGTCCAATCAAAAGCAAAGCCGGTTACTTCAAATAAAAAGAGTACAAAAATTGTTAAAACAAGAAAAAAAGTTCTAAAAGTCAACATGCCAATTGAACTTAAAAATAAAATGTATCTTGTAACTAATTTTGATTCTCAATATTTAAAAGTATTTGCACCGGGCAGACCGGAACCGATTTATGGTTTAAAACTTAAAGGAATCTTAAAGGATATAAACATTACTCCGGATAAAAAATATATCATTGCTGCAATTTTTGGCAAAAATCAAGTTGACATTGCTGATATCAGAAATGAACAGATTGCAAAAAGTATTGATATTGATATGCAGCCATCTGAAATTGCTCTGAATAATAATTCGGATAAATTTTATGTTTTAAGCACACAAGGAAAAGCAATATTTGCAATTAATTTAAAAGATATGTCCATAAGCGAAAAAATATCACTTGATGCGGTTCCGTATCAAATGACTTTATCTCCTGATAATACTCAACTTGTTTATGCGGACAAAAACACGAACAGTATTTATATATTAAAATTAGATGATGAATACAAAAATGTTCCCGTGACAAAATGTAAAAATATTTCAAAAATGATTTTAGACAATAATAATAGATTGTTTGTACTTTCAAGGACAGAGAATGCTTTAATTGCAAATGATTATAACCTTTCAAAACCTTATGTTGAAGGCGATGAAAGTGAAAGTACAGGAGTTATGCTTCAAAAGAAAATAGCTGCAAATACTCAAAGAATGTTAGGTGCAATATCTTTTATGCCGCCCGTTGAAGATGAACCAATAATTGATAATTCTGAAACGGCAACAGTTTCTGAAACAAAAATAGCAGTTGGGCTAAAACCTACTGATATGTATATTTTTGGAGATAAGTTATTTGTACTTAGCTCAGGAAACAGTGAGATTGAAATTTATGATAAAAATTCATTAAAATTGCTTAATAAGATTAAGATACCTTTTAACGGTTTTCCAAGAAAAATTACAAGGGTAGATAATTCAAATCTTGCACTTGTGACAGATACTGTTGCTAAAAAATATGCGGTAATAAATCTTGCAAATGATATGATTATTGGCACTTATCCTCTTGATATTCCTGTTTACTCAATAACGGTCATTGATAAAATTAATAATATCAACTTGCTGGAACAAACATTATGAATATAGTTGAAGAAACATTAAAAGAACTTGAAGAAACAAAAAATGATTTTTGGAACATTTCAAGAGAAACAGGTGACTTTATTGAATTTCTTGTAAAAATTTCTAATGCTCAGAATGTTCTTGAACTCGGAACATCTAACGGATACTCGGGTTTAAGAATTGCACTTGCTTTGAAAGAAACAGGCGGAAAGTTGACTACTGTTGAATATTGGGAAAAACGACGTTCTATTGCTATTGAAAATTTTAAGAAATGCAATGTTGATAATATTATTACGGCTAAATTAGGTTCTGCACTTCCTGTAATTCAAGAAGAATTACAAAATGAAATTTTTGATTTCGTTTTTATAGATGCAAATAAAGCGGGTTATATTAAATTCTTTGAGGCGGTTCATCCCTTATTAAAACCCGGAGGAATAATTGTTGCAGATGATATTATTTCTCATTGTGAACAAGTTAAACCATTTGTTGAAGCTATTACCAACAGAGAGGATTATTCAGCTCAAATATTAAATTTACCTGACGGTGTTTTAATTGCGAGAAAGAACAAATGAGAGATTATCTGACAAATTTAAAAGATTTATTTTTTAGATGTTTTTTTGATATATTTTCAATATGTCTTGCTTTTTCTTTATTAGGCACTTTTGTAGGTTTTTTTTCTGAATACAACTTTGCAGCAGACATATTCTCTCATTTTAGAGTCCAATACTGTTTTATAGGTATTATTCTTCTTTTATATTTTTGTATCTCAAAGATAAAGTACAA